>CALGHE010000090.1 GCA_937915765.1 uncultured Bacteroidales bacterium
ACCTCATCAAGGACACTGAAAACCACTACCAGAACGTGCTTTTCATCCTTTGCAATCTCTGCGGACTCTACACAAAAGCGGAGTTTCACACCTCCAACGGTCGTGTAGATATGACCATCGAGACACCCGATTACGTCTATATTTTCGAGTTCAAATATAACGGCACTGCCGAAGAGGCAATGGCCCAAATCAAAGAGAAAAACTACGCCCAGCCGTTCCTTGCAAGCGGCAAAAAGATAGCCCTGATTGGTGCGAACTTCAGCGGCGAGACAAGGAACATTGAGAACTATTTGGAAGAGTGGTTATAAATCGTTACTTTTGCCATTAAACAAGGTATTAATTTTTATAATCTGTTAAAGAAATGAAAAAATATTTTTTTGTGATATTTGTATTAAGTTCGTGTAATTCAATTAATGAAATAGAAATCTCAGACGTTTCATCATTTAAAGAATTTACTGATACAACTATAAGTCTTGCCTCGAATCTTTTCGAAAATAATGTAGTGAGTAAGATGCTTATTAGAAGAGATTCATTTGTTGAAATACGATCAGATGGATTAGACGAAAAGAAGATATATTTCAAGGAAATAGGTCTGTCAACAAACAGAGTATGGGAAAAGAGTATCATATTGGAAGATATAGACAGTGTCGTAGGTTTAACGAACAATGAATTGACTACATTAAAGAAGAATTTGCATGATTTATATACAAAATATAATATCGAACTAATTTCGTCAAAAATTTCAAGATTAGATACTTCTATGTCAAATACAATATATTACAAACTAAAAGATCCTCATGGAGATTATTATACCTATAGGTGTTTGTCGTTTCTCTCTCCTAATGATACAAATTCATATTGGTTCAGTTCTGCATTTGAAATTTTTGATAACAAGGACGGTCTGTTCCTTTTTGGGCATAAGTGCTATCAGTGCAATGAGTAATAAGGAATATTAGAAAAAAGTTAGTCCCAAAATTACTGACGTCCGCGAAGAGTGTCACGGAGTGAGGAAATCAGGATTTGATATGATCAAAATCCTAATATTAATATTCATATTTACAGCAATGAAAAAGAAAATTACATTCAGTACAAAAGAGGTATGTAAAATTACTTTAATTATGTGTTTCTTAATCTTAGTTGGATCAGTTAATAACAATATTTTTGCAAAAAGGTATGGAAAAGATTATCTGGACACACTATTTTTTGAAGGAGATACTTTTGGTTGTGTATTTTCTCCTAAGCCTCTCCGTAAACCCTTAGATGGTGATTTAAATGCTGATTTTATGCGATGGGATACTTGTGTATGGAAGAATATTCAAATACAACATCCTTTAGATGGCAGAATGTTTCAAGATAATTATGTGATAAATGATAATTACATAAAATTTGAGAGCATTTTTGCAAAGTCAAAATCGCAAAATCCGAGTGTTGAAGATTACGATTGCGATATTACAGAATGTTTGAACTTAAATCCAGAAATTGATTATACTGGTTATGCAACTTGCTCAATGAGCGGTAAGGAGGAAGGTGACTACATATTATTCTATTTTGAGCATAGCAAACTACTTAAAGTTTGGAAGCTTGAATGGGAAGATTTTTTAGATTTTCTCAAATGGGATAAAGAACAAGGAGGAACAATGGAAGGTGATTTATTAAAAAATAATTGGCTAAATTGGGACAAATGATGAAATTATTATTTGAAGCATTCGACTCCTCCTTGTCTGATTTGCAATCCGTCCGCTTCGCCCCTCGACAGCAACCCTGTTACTGACGTCGGCGAAGCGCACCCGGAGGTGAAGAAATTTATGACAAAAGTTAACAAAACAGAGACAAAATATGAGTGCAAAATCAATGCTCTAACAACCCAACCCACGCATATTCACAATCTCTTCTCAGTACACAAACCAACGCCCTGAAAGGGCAAACCCCATCAGCCGAGGGCTCCGTCCTCGGCAATGAGGAACAGAACAAAACTCGCCTTAACGGGGCAAGAGCATTTTTTTTCGTCAGGAATACATCGTGTTTGTCGGATGTATTACAACGCACGGTTTACTCTCGCTGCGCTCTGTACTGCTTTCCAGGCAAAGCACTCACCTATAAAGGCTGCACCCATTCGGCTGTTCTTTTTTGACACGGTAAATTTCCGAGTAACTTTTTGTTGCTCAGAATTTTAAAAAGTTTTATTGATGTTGTGTTGCGGAGTTTAGGATTTATAGAAGTTGCCGTAAGTTATTCCGCCAAAAATTTTTATTCAGACTTAATTTGACAACAACGGAAAGGGGCAGTATGCGGTATAGTTTTCCAGTTTGATGCCCTGCAAATTTCACAGCGCTCTGAACAATGAATTTTATGCACAAAAAGAATTCTCTTCGCAACCAAAGTTCCCTCAAAACATATTTCACAAATTTAACTCCCTCCTTGTTCGACGAAAATTCAGCAAATAAAGCTTTATTCTGCGTTTGTGATACCGAAAGGTCGAAATGTCTTCTGAACAGTTTAGAAAGAGGGTAGTTGTGAGAGTGACGCACAACGGCTTTTGACGCATACTCAATGACAAGTTCCGCATTTATCACTTTCGAGGCGAAAATCATATCCTCGTTAAAAATCATGTTTTTAGGAAATTGCCCTAAAGAGAAGAACAAAGAGCGGTCGTACATGGCGCATACGTTGGAGCAGAAGCAGCTTTTGATGCCTAAAACTTTTTTTGTTGAAAATGTTTTAGTCTGGTCTTTGTCCGGATAATTAAACTCTCGAGTCAGGCGTTCAATCAAGCCGTCGTCTTCGTATGCAATTTGTCTTGCGTATGCAACAGCGACATTATCGTTGTCAAACTTCTTCAGCAGATTTTCGATGAGCGTATAGTCTTCCGGGACAGTATCCTGAGTCATGAACAGCAAGTAGTCTGCCGTAGATTTTGAAGCTCCCAAGTTTCGTGTCGCGCCGTGGTCAAACTCGTATTGTCCAATATTCAGCACGTGAATGGAATCGTTTGGGGTCGGCAGATTCTTTTTGTCAGAGTTGTCTGTTAATGTGTTGATTATCCAAATGTTATCTGGACGAACAGTTTGAGACTCAAGTTTTTTCACAAGAGCGGCAAGCCGTTCGTCCGGACAAAAGGTCGGAACTATTACATCAATATGTTTGACAGAATCTGTCATTACCAAGTGTTTATTTTCTTTTCCAGACATTTACAATTTCGGCGATGTAAACCTTGTGAAAATCGCCGTCTTTATACCATGCAGGAATTACGGACTGGTCAGTAAAAGCCTCCTTGCGGAAATCGTCAACATACATTTTTCTGCATTCCAGCACAAGCTCAGCCTCGTTGAAAGCGACGTTGCCGTCCTTAGTAAAAGCTGGAGTCAGTCCGGTTTTAGCTACCTTGTCGGTGTCTCGTCCGGATGTGCTTCCGCAGATTTTAAGCGCTTCGCGCTGCTCTTCGCCGAAGAAAGAAAGAGTGAAAAACTCATTCTTTTCCGTAAATTCAAAAGTGTATCTTTGTGGTCTGATAAAAATCTGAGCCACAGGCTTTCCCCACAAGAAACCCATCATTCCCCAACTGGCGGTCATGGTGTTGAAACAGGAACTGTTGCCAGCAGTCACCAGCATCCACTTGTCGCCAATAAGCGAAATCATATTATCAGATATATCCTTAGGATTTATCAAATCGAATGTTTTAGGATTCATAAAAAACGGTATTAAAATGTTAAAATAAAAATAGGATGCCTCACGACATCCCGCGAAAATAAGGTGCGGTGAG
>CALGHE010000091.1 GCA_937915765.1 uncultured Bacteroidales bacterium
TGTTCGACAGTTATTTAAGTTTCCTTAATGGGTTGTTCAAAGGGACGACCATTCGCCCGGCAATCGCACTTGCCTACATCACAGGCATTATCCCAATTGTGCGCGATAAGGTGCAGTCAAAGCTGAACGAGTTTACGGAATATACCATGTTGAATTCAGGACGGCTGTCCGGTCATGTCGGCTTCACACGCGAGGAGGTGGAGGCGTTGTGCGAGCAGTACGGCATGGACAAGGAGGAGTGCGCCCGCTGGTACGACGGCTACAGACTTACGGACACCATCGACATCTATAATCCGTTGGCGGTGGTATCCGCCATGAGAAATCAGGAGTTTGAGAGTTACTGGTCAGTCACAGGTTCGTTTGAAGCACTGAAAGATTATATTTTGATGGATTTTGAGGGTATCCGTCAGGATGTTGTCGCCATGATTTCAGGCGGTAGTGTGGAGGTGGACGTACATTCCTACCTGAACACGATGGACTGCTTTTACTCAAAAGATGATGTTTTCACTTATTTGATACATTTGGGTTACCTTTCATACAATAAGAAAGACAAAACTTGCTGCATCCCCAACGAGGAGGTTCGGCAAGAGTGGGTGCGTTCAGTTAAACTGAGTCCAGACTACAAGAAACTGATGGAGATTATCAACGCCTCAAAAAAGCTCCTCGACGCAACCGTCGAAGGCAACGAGGAGGCTGTGGCTCGTGCTCTCGACGCAGCCCACACAGAGGTTACCAACCCGCTGACTTACAATGACGAGCATTGCTTCCAAAGCGCAATTTGCTTGGCTTACTTTTACGCCAACACACGCTACACACTTTTCAAGGAACTGCCAACCGGCAAAGGTTACGCAGATTTGGTTTTGATACCTTATCTGCCAAATATTCCGGCAATGGTGATAGAGTTGAAACACAACAAAAGTGCAGGAAGCGCATTGCAACAAATAAAGGACAAAAACTACTGTCAAGCTCTTAACAACTACAAAGGCGACCTGCTTTTCGTAGGCGTTAATTATGACGAGAAAACTAAGGAACATAGCTGCAAGATTGAGCGGCTGGTGAACTGACAAGCTTACAATCTTGTAACTCTGTAGAGACGTAGCAGTTACGTCTCCGCCGCGATTTAGTGAATGATTTTCAGTCAATATTGATAGATGACTGTGAAAAAAAGCAGGATGCGTTTTGCACGTACCCTGCTTTTTATAGATGGGAGAAATATCTTCGCTCTTTGAACCTTACTTTACTTCCCAAGTATCGTTAGTCATCAGCAACTCTTGGAAGTTGTGATATTTCTTTTTGCTCTTAACGTCCTCAATCTGAGACGATACCGCTTCGTCGTAAGTAGGAGCGTCAACGTCTCGGATAACACCAAGAGCGATAGGGAAGTCAGGACCTTCCATTAAAGCAAGCTTCAACTGAAGAGTGTTATCTTCACAATGAGCGTCATGTACCAAAAGGTCCTTTTCAGTAATTCCGTTTTCACCTAATTTAACAACCTTGATTCCGAAACCTTCCTGCATAAGTCCGAACTCGTTGTTTTCACCAAAAATCATAGGTTTCCCGTGTTCAAGATATATCGCATTTTTCTTGCGGCCTTCAGCAGTGTAAACACTTTCGTGTGTGCCGTCGTTGAAGATTACGCAGTTCTGAAGTATTTCGCACACAGCAGCGCCTTTGTGAGCGTGAGCGGCCTTAAGAATCTCAACAGTGTTAGGCGCGTCGTTAGCCACTGCACGAGCAAAGAAGTGTCCGCGAGCTCCGAAACAAAGCTCAGCAGGACGGAACGGATCTTCAACAGTGCCGTAAGGAGAAGACTTGCTGACGAACCCGCGAGGTGAAGTAGGCGAGTACTGACCTTTAGTCAAGCCATATATACGGTTGTTGAGCAGAATCATGTTCAGATTGATGTTTCTGCGGTTAGCGTGAATAAAGTGGTTGCCGCCAATCGCAAGCCCGTCGCCGTCGCCAGAAACCTGCCAAACAGTCAAATCAGGATTAGCAACCTTGCAGCCGGTAGCAATAGCAGCAGCACGGCCGTGGATAGTATTCATGCCATAAGTGGCCATATAATGAGGCAAGCGGCTTGAACAACCGATACCAGAAATAACTGCAGTATTGTGCGGAGCAACGCCAATTTCAGCCATCGCTTTCTGCAATGAAGCCAAGAAGAAATGGTCACCGCAACCCGGACACCAACGAGGTTGTCCCTTTTTGAAATCTTTCGCTGTAAAAGTCATAACAATTACGATTTTATATAAACATCACGGAAAATCCGTAACGATTATTTACTTGTTAATATTTTATTAAACTCTTCAACCAATTCGGCTACTACGAATGGCTGACCCTTAACCTCATTGAACTGGTAAGGGTTGAAATTGTCAATCTTCATGCGCAACCAGCCGGCGAATTGACCCATGTTCTGTTCTGCGACAACCACTTTGCTGTACTTAGTAAGCACTTCGGCTGTGTTTTTTGGAAGCGGATTGATGTATTTGAAGTGAGCCAAGGCAACTTTTTTGCCGTCCGCTCTCATCTCGTCCATTGCTGCGTGAAGATGTCCGTAAGTACCTCCGAAACCAACGATAAGCAAGTCTGCGTCATCAGCGTCGCCTTCTACAACAACGTCTGGCACCTGAATCTTGTCAACTTTTTCCTGACGAAGACGAGTCATCAAGTTGTGGTTTTCAGGGTCTGTAGAAATGGCGCCTGTCTTGTTGTCTTTTTCAAGACCTCCCAAGATGTGTGTGAAGCCTTCAGTTCCAGGCACTGCCCAGTAACGAGAGCCTTCTGCGTTACGCTGGTAAGGCGTCCAAGAACCCTTCATAGCCTCGGTAACGTAAGGCGGATTGATAGCAGGGTAATCAGCCAAGTTAGGCAATTTCCATGCTGCCGAGCCGTTAGCCACAAAGGCATCGGTCATAAGCACAACTGGTGTCATGTGTTCCAAAGCTATCTTACAAGCCATATAAGCCGCGTCAAAGCAGTCTGTTGGCGATGTGGCTGCGATAACCGGCATCGGCGACTCCCCGTTACGTCCGAACAAAGCCTGAAGCAAGTCGGTCTGTTCAGATTTTGTAGGAAGACCAGTTGCAGGTCCGCCTCGTTGAACGTTCAGGACAACCAAAGGAAGCTCCATGATAACAGCAAGATTCATAGCTTCCGACTTCAAACAGATACCTGGTCCTGATGTTGAAGTGCAAGCCAAAGCGCCTGCGAACGAAGCTCCAAGAGCTGAAGCGCATCCTGCAATTTCGTCTTCGCATTGAACTGTAGTCACTCCAAGAGATTTGTGTTTTGAAAGTTCATGAAGAACGTCAGTAGCAGGAGTGATAGGGTAAGAGCCTAGGAACAACTTAAGCCCAGCCTTCTCTGCAGCGGCGATAAAGCCGTAAGAGGTGGCCTTGTTGCCGTTTATGTCCATGTAAAGGCCTTTTTTCTTTTCGCCTTTAGTCTCTACTGTATATGTGTGAGAAACAGAAGAGTGTGTGTTATGTCCGTAGTCATAACCAGCCTGAATAACTTTTATGTTAGATTCAGCCACACCCGGTTTCTTGGCAAATTTTTCTTTAAGCATATTTGCTGCGATGCTGATGTCGCGGTTGAACAGCCAGCACACAAGACCAAGCGCGAACATGTTGCGGCACTTCAAAATCGCTTTAGGGTCCATGCCGGAGTCTGCAAGGCAATCCTTCACCATCTGAGTGATAGGTGCGGCGATGACATCGTTTTTGATGCCCATCTCAGCAATGGCGTCAAGAGTTTCAAAATTAGCCTTCTTCAGGTCGCCTTCCGTAAATGAGTCAGTGTCGATGATAATTGCAGAAGTGGGTTTGCAGAATTTGTATTGAGTCTTCAGCGCTGCCGGATTCATTGCAACTAACACGTCGCACTTGTCGCCCGGAGTGAAAACCTTTTCCGCACCAATATGCACTTGAAAACCGGAAACGCCAGTCAGCGAGCCGTGAGGCGCGCGTATGTCCGCTGGATAGTCCGGAAAAGTACAGATGTCATTACCAACTGTAGCGGAAATCGTAGAGAAGATGTTTCCGGCAAGCTGCATGCCGTCGCCAGAGTCTCCTGAAAATCGAACCACTACCTGATCCAAATCTTTTACGTTATTTGCCATATTTAATTAATTTTGGAGTTTACCAAAAAGTTTTATTCTCGTTAACAGATGCAAAAATAGACAAATGATAGGTTAAAAGCAAAAAAAATGAATTATTTTTCATTTTAAAGGCCTAAAGTGTGCCGTTTTGCGCATAAATAAAGCATAATTTATAAATATAGGTATCTTAAATTGATGTTTTATTATAATTTATGATGTTAATGTTTTGAATCTTGCTATTTGAAGAAGGTAGGCTGCTTGTCTGTCTGGCGATTTAGTTTATCGTAAAAAAAGCTTCCCAGCCTTTTGGGGCAGGGAAGCCTATGAATATATTTGTCAGAAAATGAAAATATTATCTGATGTTTGCTATGCTGATAATGTCGGCAAATACGCCAGCTGCGGTTACAGCTGCGCCGGCTCCGTATCCGCGTATCATCATAGGGTCTTCGTAACGGGCTGTGTTTATTATGATAAGGTTGTTGCTGCCCTTCAAGTCATAGAACGGATGTGACGGTTCTACCGCCTGAAGTCCTACGCTTGTCTTGCCGTTCTCAAGTTTAGCGACAAAGCACCAGTGCTTGTTTTCGGCTTCCACAACCTTGCGGCGCTCTTCGAATTCTGCGTCAAACGCTTCAACTTTCTTCCAGAAGTCGTCAAGTGTGCCTTCGAAGAAGTCGTTAGGAATGAAGAGGTTTTTCTCTACATCGTCCTGTTCGACCCTGATTCCTGATTCGCGCGCAAGAATGACCAATTTGCGTATGACGTCCTTTCCGCTCAAGTCTATACGAGGGTCCGGTTCTGCAAATCTTGCCTCCATCGCCATTCTGATGGCTTTGCTCAAAGGGATGTCCTTGCTTATAGTGTTGAATATGAAGTTCAGAGTTCCTGAGAGCACAGCTTCAAGCTTCACAATCTTGTCGCCACTGAATATCAAGTCGTTGATAGTGTTGATGATAGGCAATCCGGCTCCAACGTTTGTTTCGTAGAGATATTTGATGCCGCGCTTGCGGGCTATCTCTTTCAGCTCCATGTAGTTGTCGTAGTCGCCAGAAGCGGCGATCTTATTTGCAGCCACAACAGATATGTTATGAAGCAGCAAGTCCTTGTATATAGAGGCGATTGCCGCGCTTGCGGTGCAGTCTACAAACACGCAGTTGTAAATGTTGAACTCGATCAAAGCTTTTTTCAGCGCGTCAGGAGTAGAAGGAGTTCCGTTTTTCAGCGCTTCGTTGTAATTTTCAAGATCAATGCCTTCCCGGTCAAGAATGAAGTTTGCAACATCAGCAATACCAATGACTTTGACTTTAAGTCTGTTTTGATTCATCAGCAACTCTTTCTGAGAGTGCAGCTGGCTAAGCAGACTACCACCAACGGTGCCGGTGCCCACCACGAAAAGATTAAGTTCTTGATAGTCTGTCAAGAAGAAAGATTCGTGAATGGAATTCAGCGTCTTTCTTAGGTTCTCTTTGTTTATAACGAACGAGATGTTAGTCTCGGACGAGCATTGCGAGAGCGCGATCACGTTGATGTTGTTTCTGCCAAGTGCGTTGAAAAGTTTTCCGGCAGTGCCAGTCGACTTCTTCATGTTGTCTCCAATGACAGAAACGATAGCGAGGTTTTTCTGCGCTGTAATGGAAGTGATTTCCTCTTTTTCAAGCAAATCTTCCAGCTCTTCACGAAGGACTTCTTCTGCCTCTTCCGCTATGTCTGAATATACGCCAATAGAGAAAGAACATCCAGTGGAATTTTCAGAAGCGAATATGGTGTCAATGCAAGCTTTGTCCAAAGCGGTGTAGATGCGAGACTTTATGTAGCTCAGCCCTAAGATGCCAAGGCTGGAGAGTGTGATGAGGGTAGTGTCGTTGATTGACGCTATGCCCTTGATAGTTTTGCCTTCCGGATCGTTTTCCGTTGAAATCAAAGTGCCTTTTTCTTCCTGTTTGAAAATATTTCTCACCGATACAGGAATTGACTCGGCATACACAGGGTACAGAACCTTTGGTTCCAATGTGATGCTTTCAAAATTGCATAGTTCTGTTGCTTCGGAGTAGCTTAGCTTTTCTATTGTGTATGCTTTGCTGATTACGGAAGGGTCTGCTGTCATGAATACATCTGTAGTGCCCCAGATTTCAAGGCTTTCAGCTTTTAATGCGTAGGCGAAAATAGAGGCAATGTAGTTGGAGTCATTGCAGCCGGCGCCAAGCGTGTTGTCTAAAGCCCTTCCAGGAAGCACAACGAGCCCGTTTGTATTGCTGAACTTCTCTCTTATGAGTTTAGCTGACTCGCCAATGTCGGCAACTGCGTCAGAAATTTTGACGAATTTATCCGTGTCTTCAAGTTTCGCGTCGATAAAAGAGCTTACTATGATAGCGGAGATTTTAAATGCGTATGAGAGAATTGTGTCAAAGGCTTTGGGCGAAGCCCCTTTGATGAAAAAAATGCCTTTGATTATGTTCTCCAATTCATTGTGCAGACTTGCAATTTCAGCTTTAGTTTTTTCTTGCAAAGAAGATGGAATGACATTCTCTATAAGATGATTGTGAATGTCAACTATATATTGAAATTCGTTTAAATAAGAAGAGTCTCCTTGCTCAGCAAGGCTGGTCACGTCGATCAGCTTGTCATTAACCACTTCTATTGCCGGCACAATGATAATTGCAGGGGCAGTCTCCTTCTCCACGATTTTCTTTACTTGCTTCAAGTTTTCTATGGAGCCTACGGACGCTCCATCAAATTTTAAAATCTTCATACGAATTGTTTTTTTTTAATTGTTTTTAGCCGATTCTCAGCGAACGGGAAGTTGAAAGCAATGTCTGTAAAGATGTTACAATTCTATCTTTGTCAAAATTGCCCTTCCTGAGCCTAAGTTTCGGACTCTGTGAAAAATATTTCGCAAATATAGTAAAAAACAAACTGACAAGGGCGATTTTTTCACGTTTGTTTGGTGAAAAAGAAAAAAACGCTTCAAATTCAATTGAAACGTTTTTTTTATGGTGAATAAAATTGTTCTGCAAATTTGCCTTGCGTCATGTTTTACTGTCGTTGCGGACCTATTTTCACGATAATGCAGACGCTGTCTTTTGGGGGAATTGTGTCGTTTTCCCATCTGCGTTTATACTCGAAATTGATGGTGTCGCATCCCTCAGCCACCGCTTTGTACAGGCGAACGTCAGTTCCTCCGGCTCCAACTATCATGCCTTTCCTTTCCGGCTGTCTGAAGGTTTGTTCGATGAATTCGAGGCAGCGCAGCGAGTCCGAGGTGCAGATCCATGAGTATCCGGTAGATGGATTGGCCTGCAACTCTACCGCAAATGTGTCGCCAACGCTCTTGCTTACAACAGAACTTGTGTCGCAGCTGTTAGTATGAGCGGTGGTGTCATTTGTTTCAAGAACAGACTCTCCCAGCTCGGCATTGCTTTTCGCAAAAAAATAATTGGAAAATAGGAAAAAAGCAAGTGCCACACCTGACATTTTCAGAAAAACGCTCGTCCTCATTATTCAAATCGTTCAAACACCTCTTTCTTGTTCTTGTTCGGGAAATTGAAAGATAACATTATTTCATGAGCCGAACCAGAATAGTCAGCAACAGCACCGAAGTTGTAATCAAATGTGTATCCGAATCGGAATCTGTTGTACTCTACGCCAAGGGTTACACCTACAGGATTAGTGCCGAAACCGTCGTTGATGTCAGGATGGTAAGTCAGCCCTCCCCAGAACAGACGATTATAGAATGCAACAACATTAAGTTCGAACACGTTTGTCTTTCCGTGGTTCATGTACACCAATGCAGGAGCCAGATCAAACGTTTCGTTTAGAGGGAATATGTAGCGAGCATATCCGTAAAAGTGTCTGCCTGATATGAGCGAGGTTGACTCGTTTGCAACAATGTGCGTGATAGAGAACCCGAGCAAAAGATTAGGAGTGGAAAATTCAGCTCCGAAGTCAAAGTCAGGACTGAACTTTGTCTCCTTTTCCATAGGGAAATCGCCGTCGTTACGTTCCGTTTCGTCTTCAAGCTCATAGTCAGAAGCGTCAAAATAACCGTACTGAATACCTGCGGACAGACCGAAAGAGAGCAACATGTCGTCATTCAGTTTCAAGTTGTATGCGTAAACCAATTTCGGGTTAAGCATGCTTTTGGCAACACCAAGATTATCATACGAACAAGTGAACCCAACTCCAGAATTGTATTTTTCGATGAACGTCTGAGCGTTCAGCACTCCGGACTTTGGAGAGTCTTTCACATCCAGCCACTGACATCTTCCAAGGAAGAATATGTCGAGGTCGCTGATGTTACCGACGCCGGCAGGGTTTTTGTTAATACGAGAAAAGAACTGTTGAGATAGCAGCAAATCCTGCTGGGCGTTTACTGCGACACATAATGTAAAGAAACTAATAAGTGCCAATAACTTTTTCATCATTTTATCTCCTAATCTTTAATCGTTATTAATAATCTTGATATCTACACGGCGGTTCTGCTCGTGTTCGTACTCTTCAACCGCGTTAGGAAGTATAGGCTCGTTCTTGCCCTTTCCTATGGCTTTGAGAAGACGTTTGTCGTAACCTCTCTGAACAAGCAAGGCCTTTACGTATTCAGCACGTTTCTGAGACAATTTTTTGTTAAATTCATCAGAGCCACGGTTGTCTGTATGTCCGCTGATTTCAAACTCAGCTCCCGGGAATTCCAGCAACGCCTTGTAAAGTTCGTCCAGCTGAGCTTCGTATTCAGGCTTCATGTCTGTCTTACCGAAGTCAAAGAAGAACAGCACCCAATGGAAACCTTTAGGCTCTTCTATTGTCTTCTCTGCTGTCAGCTCGTTCTGACGAGGCGGGTCTATGCGGCTTGGACGATAAATGTCTGCTCTTCCCTTGCCTCCTTTACGGTCAGACACAAAGTACATGGCCACCCGGTTAAACGCAATGTTGTAGTCTGCAGCCGATGAGTTTATCGCCTCGCCTATGTTTTCTACAGGTCCCCAAACTTTGTCTTTCTTGCTTTTGCGAGAAATGTATATGTCCATATCTCCAAAGCCGCCAGGTCTGTTGGAGGCGAAGAATAGGGCAGTGTCACCAATTTCCAAAGCGAAGTCTTCGCACACAGACGTGTTTACCGAGTCTCCAACGCTTTGAGGTCGGCTCCACCATTCTTCGTTCTCCTTCTCGATGAACCACAAGTCTCTGTCGCCTTTGCCAGACTTGAAATTTCCGGAGAAATAGATTCTTTTGCCGTTTTTGCCGAGAGACGGGTTGTGAAACCCTTTCAGGCTCGGAACTGTGTGATTCCAGCGTCCGCCAGCAAGCGCAGAGCCGCGGATGACACGGTCAGAAGCCATCACCCCTTTAATATTCATAGGCTTCGCTTCTTTGAACTTGTCTCCAAATTCGCGGGCCTGATAAAGAGTGGTGTTGCCATCTCCGTCCTTCTTTGCGTAGTATATCATCTTTGTTCTCGCGTCGTAAGCAAATGTGCCAGATTCCATGCCAAGCTTCATAAGCTCAGGACAGACTATGAGCGAGTCAAGTTCCAAGTCTCTCTTTGGGTAAAACTTGTAGGCCGTGTCGTTTCGGAAAAAGACCATGGAGCCTGACTTGTAAGGAGACAAGGCCTTATCGTTAAATCGAGTGTTTTTGTCGGAAGGTTCAAAGTCAAACCATCCGCTCACATAATCCTTTTCTATTGCAAAAAGGCTGCTCGTCATAGCGACCGTCAGAACGGCCAAAATCACTCTTTTCATCTATATAAAATTTATATTGTCAATTAAAAAATTGTCACGTTAGAATTTAGTTAACTCAATAGTTCCTTTCAGCACTCTGCCGTCTTTCTTTATCAGACGATAGAAATATGTGCCAGGCTCAGCCAACTGGCCTCTGTAAGTTCCGTCCCATCCGTCTTTTCCTTCGTAAACCACCTGCTGGTAACGGTTGAAGATCTGAACCATATAACCCCTCATGAACACGTCATTCTTAGCGTTTCCGTTGTCTGGGGTGAATGCGTTCGGAATGTTAGTGTAGTCGGCCACTTCAATTTCAATCTTAGAGAACACGTCACCGCAGACACTGTTTACAGTTTTAGCGTAAATCACATAGTCGCCCTGCAAGTCAAGCTGGTGAGAGAAGTTCGCGTCTTCTGTAGTTCCGATAGGAGTTGATGTGGAGTCGTTCAGATACCATTCGTACTCGCCAGAATATAGCGGGTTGGAAGGTATCGCAGTAAGTATTGCATCGTCGCCCATCTGTACAGAAATATCTTCAGCCTTTAGTCCTAGATCCATCTTGTGTGCGACAATGACCGTGTCTGATACGTATTTCTTTTCAGAATCAAAACATACATCATCTTTTACGTAAGCCCAGTAAAGGAAGTTTTCCATCGGAACAATCTCGATGCTGTCCTTGAAGCCCATCATAGTGTGTATGGTGTCATTAAACCAAACAACTGACTGCGGATTCCCTTTTATCACTTTCAGAGAAAGCTCAATCTTACGCAAACTGTCTTCTGATGTTGTGTCCTGACAAACCCCGTAAGAACTTGCGTCTATAACGAAATCTACAGTATCCTGCACTTTCATTGTGTACAAAGCAGAAGATTGAGGACAAACCTCTTTGCCGTCCGCTTCTTTGAAGTTTACCACGATGTTTTCATAGACGTCGCCGATAGGGAACTTGTACGGATTTGAAACGTACTTGCCATTGCTTATTGTTTCAGCCTTTCCAAGCTCTGCATTGTCCCACCATATCGAAGTCTTGGAGCTTGGGTCGCTATTGTAAACATTAGCGGTAAACACAACTGTTTTGTTGATACACATAGGCGACGGAATGCTAGATGTAACATCAACCGAAATTGGTTCGCGTATCAGAATGCTCAAAGAGTCGCCGGCTGATGTGCTTAGGTCTGGACATACACCGTCCGAAACCTTTACGCCAATGTTGTTTTCGCCAACATTCAAGGCAAAAGTGTTAGAGTTGACCAAAGCGGCGCTTTCTTTTCCGTCTGACCAGATGAACTTTTTAGGTTCTCCTCGACTTACCACAGCGTTTACTGTCACGCTCTTAAGATTATCTGTTTTAGCACATACCTTGCCGTCAACTACATCAGGAGCGACAAGCGACAACTTGAACTTTTTACGTAACGAGTATTTCAAGCTATTTGTCGCGTTTTTGTTGCAGACATCATCTTTTACAGAGACGATAACGTCGCGAGTCTCAGCTATGCGGCTACCGTCAAAATTGTCTGGCATAGATACAGGAGAGTATGTCTTAGACGTTGAGCTTTCGCCGTTTTTGATTGTAGTTTCCGCCGTCTGTTCAGAAACGTTAACTGAATTTTTGTCGAAAGTCCAACCAACCTTGGTATCGCCCTTCTTCAAGTTCTTTGCAGTCAAGCTAAATTCAATTTCGTCACCCTCACAAATTACGCTTTTGTCAGATGCGAGCGTCAGTTCGATTGGGTAGCGGGCTTCAAAGTCGTAATCTATCTTGTAAGGCTCTCCGCCTTCCTTGTGACATACATTGTCCAAAACAACTACAGAGAAGTTGTGTTCTCCGTCTGTCACCATGTAAGTGTATTGATTTACTTCAGTTCTCGTAACCTCTTTTCCGTCCATGTACCAGATGTACAAAGCAGGTTCGCCAGTTGTGTCTTTGGCTGTAACTGTCATTGTATTGTTCGCCTCAGTAGTGCTTAGGCAGAAGTATCTGTCGTCTGTCAAAGAAACGTCAAACTTGAGACCTATCTTTCTGAACACTTTGTAGTCGGCAGTGGCAGCAGGCTTGTTAGTAGTACAAACCTCATCAGTTGTAGTAACAGTCACGCTTCCGTCCGAAGTTCGACTACCTTCAATAGTAGGAGTCACAACATTAGAAACCTTGTTTCCGGTAGTCGAGGCTTTCTCGATGTTCGCATCTTTTACAGCCCAACTGATGACGGTGTTGTCGTTAAGCGGATTAGTCACAACTACAGAATAGTTCAAAGACTCTCCGAAACAAACACTGTCTTTGGCAGGAGTGATTGCGAGCTTTATAGGCAAGCGAGCTTCGATAGGCAGAGAATCTTTTGCAGACGCAGCATTAGCAGTGTCCAAAATACATACGTCGTCAGTTACCTTTATAGAGAAGTCGTTCTTGCCGTCGCTAATGGCGATGCAGTTTTTGTTCTCCTTGGTACTTCCTATGAACTCGCCGTTTTTGTACCAATAGTAATTAGATGGGTTTCCTGAAGAAACGTTGGCTGTCAAACAAATCTTGTTTTCCTTGCCTTCTTCCAAGCAGAAGAGACTGTCGTTTCTGTCGTATTCCAAAGCAAGCTTAATGTTTTTGAACATTTTGTAAGTCACCTCAGATTTCGGATTGTTGTCTGTACATACCTTGTCGGTTGCTGTTATAGTGACAACACCAGACTCCATGAAGTCACTAGAGCTGACAGGAGTCCGCTTTATTGTAGTGTCTCCGCTGCTTATAGTTTCGTTTTCCAGACCGTTAGTTATGCCAGTGTAAGTCCAAACGATGTCAGTCTTGCTTGTCAATGAGTTGTCCACAACGGCTTTCAACTCAATTTCAGAGCCGTCGCATATACTGTCAGACTTAGCGTTGCCAATTCTCAAAGACAAGTCGAGAGGAAGACGAGCCTCTACGGTGTCGTTAGAAGATTCTACATTAGCGTTAGCCTCATCCTGATCTTTGTAACAAACGCCGTCAGACGCACTCACGAAGTACACGTAAGTGTGATTTCCTGTGATGGTTTCCTTGAATGTGTTGCTGTTTGTAGTAAGCACCAACGTAGTATCTTTAGAACCGTCCTCTTTTAGCTCTTGGCGATACCAGTAGAAGGTCTTTGGACGAGCAGTGCTCTGAGGAGTAGCATTAGCTGTCAGCGAGATTTCCACTCCGCTTTCAGAAGACACACACAAAGTGTTGTTTATGATATTGTCTGACAATTCGAGGTCAAAACTATACTTCTTGTGGATGTCGTATTTGAAAGACTTGTCAACTGCACAATACGAGGAGTCTGTAGAATACATTTCTACGAACACTTCACCATTAAGGCTGTCAACGCTATTAGTTTCAAATGGAATTGTGTAATCGGCGACACCTTTAACGGTTTCTTTGTAAATAGTGTCATTCCCAGCTCCTGTCACACGCCATCTGAAAGCAATGTTGTCCAATTTAGCAGGGTACAAACCAGTCAAAGTAACTTTAGATTTATCTTCGCAGACTACGAAATCTGTTTCAGGAACGGTGAATTTCACGAACTCTTTGGTCCTTACAGTAATCAACTGGCTGTCCACGCAACCAAGCTTTTCAAAAGCGTAGAACATGAAAGAGTCAACCTTGCCTTCCGAATTGTTAGCCGGAATTGTGAAATTGTATGAAATTTCTCTAGAAATAGTGTCAGCGCTAGCGCCTTCTCCTATCTTGACCCATGCAAATTTCACACGTCCGTTAGGCTCTCCGTTCAATTTCATAACCTCGTTGACGCAACCTGCAGTGTCTAACTGTAGTCCCATAGGACCGCTGTAGTTGACGTTCAGCACAAAAGATGAGTCTATAGCATAAACGTTGTCACAGTCCACAACAGGAGGGTTGCCGGCGCAAATGTCATCGATGATTTCTGATCTTGATGCCACGATAGCACGAATTCTAGTCATGCCAACGAAACGATCGTCAACTATTCCAGTTTCAGGGTCTCTCGGTGTGATTTCGAGCCGGCTTGAACTAGTGTCGTTTGGTATAGTGATCCATTCTCCGCCTACTTCAGATTTATTGTACTGGAATAGGTAAAGAGGCTTAGAGATATAGTTTTCAATGCCGTTTTTGTTGAATGCATAAAGTTTGATGGCGTCGTCAAGTTCGCAAGTCTCTACCGAATTCAACGGATTGCCGGCAAGACTTTCTGCAAGCAAGTCGATGCTAGGGTAGCAAATAGAGATGCAAATATCGTCCAAAAGGATGTCGTTACCAGCGTTTACGCTACCGCCCGGCATGTTGTTCACAATTTGAATCTTGTACTGCATACCTGAAGCAGGGAACAAGAACGACAGCTTAGCCCAATTGTGTTTTTCATCAGAACGAGGGTAGATGTCGCCCGAAGACACAGAGTGCACAAGAGTTCCGTTTGAGTCAAACACGTCGAGACGCACGTTCACTGGGGCGTTGCTCTGTTTGCGAGTGGCGTTGTTCACGTATGCGTCGAACAGCAACATTGCGTTGTTACAAGCCTTGTCCAGCGAGATCTCTTTTTCGTAAATGACCTTATCGACAACGTCCGCGCAGTTTACGAAAAGCATACCGCCGTTTGCATTGCCCGTGTGGTCGCCGCCTTTCCAATAGTCACGTTCTGTCATGCCACAGTTACTGATGTCTGGGTCCGGGCAGATGGCGAAGAATCCGTCTTCAATACGATAACCGTTACAACCTTCCCAGCAAGCGTAGTGTGCATAGTTGTTAGCCGCACAGTTGGCAAGATCGTACGGACCAGAATTTTCGTCAGTAAGAGCAAAGTTGTGTTCTCTTACAGAATTGTTCGGGTCGGTAGCCCAGAAATTAAAAATGTCGTAATCGTTTCCTTCGTTGTCTGTCAGGCTAGAGGAAGCAGTCTCTTCTGTCTTAGTCTTTGAGACTGGGTCGTAGCGCTCAAACACGTATGTTGACTCGTCTTCGAAGCGTCCGAAGTCATCGAACCACAATGTGTCAGGAATAGTGGTTTCGTCACACTCCAAGGTGGCACGTACAATCACATGCATAGTATATTCTATGTTTCCATCTTCCTTCTCGATGTTAGCCAAAATCTTGAACTCGATATTGTCGTCCGCAAGTATCTCCCAGCCGAAGTCTTCACCTTCCAAAGTGGTCTCAGACCAAGACGATTCGCTAAGTTTTTTCTTATAAATCTTGTTGAGGGTGATGTTTTCTTTTGCCTTGCCTAACCAATTAGGGCTGAATTTGATAGTTGACCAACGTGGCACTTCAAATTCTACGGCAGAAGAATTAGTGCTGTCGTTGTAAACTCTGTTAGTGAGAGCTGCTCCGTTTGCGTTCAAGCTTAACTGAAGTGGCTTAAAGTATATGAGCAAAGGTGCAGAGAAAATCACTGTGCCATTGTTTGTTATTCCAACTCTGTAATATGTGCTGTCTGTGTTCTGTATATAGGTCAAGTTTTCAGTTGATGAGCTGCTGCTCTTCCAAGTGCTTCCGTCCGTGCTGGTTTGCCAAACGAAGTCTCCGGTGTAATCATCAGGGCAAGGCATTGCTTCCAGCTTAACTGTGTCGTTGTAGTTTATAGCTGTCTTTCCGGAAGTTAAGTTCATGTAAACTTGAGTTCCGGTAGGCATAGCCGGAAGCAGCTTCAATGGGTAGGTTGAAGGGTCAAGATAAAAGATGAAACTCTCGCCAGCTGACATATTTGGGGTCTCCCATGCTAGCGGCTCGTTTTGGTCGCTTACTTTGACAATCAACCCGGTGCCTTCGTTAATAATGTCGGTGCCAGAGTAAAAATTCTGATCTCCGTCTTTAATTTGGAACTGAATTACACCGTCGCCACCAGCTGTCAAAGTGAATTTTAGGACAGGAGAGCAATCCGACTCTTTTGCAATGTTGTGGCTGCCCAGATTGTACCAACTTTCAGCTACAAATTCAGCAAAAGAACTGAATGTGTTTAAAGACAATAAAACAGAGACCAAAAGCAAGTTTCTGAAAAGTTGTCTTGCCTTATATCCCCAAAAATCCGCTGTCGCAATAGACAAATGACGCGACAGTAGTTGCTTCATGTTTTTCATCTTAAATTTAAAATTTTACTATATATAACAACACAAAATAGAGTGGTCAATGTTCTCCATAACATCATATTTGTCACCGAGATTTTCACATTAGAACGCACATAGACCCCCAAAGATACATTTTTTTTATTTCAGAACAAAAAAAAGATAGAAAAATATGGATATTTTGGTTGTAAATGTGTTTTATAGCATATTTGCACGTCTTTTGTGTTATCTAATCAACTGCACTTTTTTTATTTCGAAGTCGTTGATTGTCGCGTTTCTTAAATTTTTATTGTGTTTCTTTTGAAATGCTTCGCTTATTTCAGACAATGTTGGCTTGTTTGGTAATAGGTTGAGTTTTTTGCTTATGATGACAAACGAGCCTTCCTTTAGTCCGTCTAAGTCTTTGTTCAATGTGACGCAGTAATCTGTTCCTGAGAAATGTATCATAGCTATATTTGTTTGTGCAAAATTTATAATACAAATATAATGAAAAGGATTTGCAGATTCAAAGGTTTCTTGTTCTTTTTTTGAGCAAAAGCGATGCGGCTTTTGTTGTTTTTCCGTGTCTGCATAATGTTGTCAGTTAAAAGCATAACCTTCAGTCCTATGTTTATTATTATGGCGGGCACAAAAAAAAGCGTGCTTGTACGGCACGCTTTTATATGCGATTTTGATATTATCTTGAGAACAGTATCTCTCTATATTTAGGCAGAGGCCACATGGCGTTGTCTACCACAAGTTCGAGCGCGTCTATGTGCGTTCTGATTGCGCTCATGATAGGACGCACGTTTTTGTCGTAGGCTAGAGCCTTGTCCTGTTCGTGTACGAGTATGTTCGCGTTTTTGCGGGCTTCCGTCATTTCTCTGACGAGTCGTTTAATATTTGTGACGTGGCTGGAAATCTCTTTGATGAGATCTTTCCTGTCGGCAGAAAGGACGTCGA
This sequence comes from uncultured Bacteroidales bacterium, assembly GCA_937915765.1. Taxonomy (GTDB): domain Bacteria; phylum Bacteroidota; class Bacteroidia; order Bacteroidales; family Paludibacteraceae; genus RGIG9379. Next base: position 16,798 of record CALGHE010000091.1, read on the forward strand.
ACTCAGATTCGTCAAACAGTTTTTTTAGTCCGCAGAGATTGTCTATCAGCCTGTTTTGGTAAGCGACCGCGGTCGGCACGATATGATTTATGGCGAGGTCGCCAAGCACACGAGACTCAATTTGCACTTTTTTAGAGAACTTTTCGTATTCAACCTCTACTCGGCTGGCGAGTTCTCTTTCGTCGAATATGCCTTCGCCGATAAGCACCTCCTTAGACTGTTCCGAAAGATATTTGCTGATTGCTTCCGGAGCGCTCGTGATGTTAGTCAGGCCTCTCTTCATGGCTTCGTCTCTCCATTCCTGAGAATATCCGTCGCCTTCAAAACGTACTGGCTTCGATTCGATAATCAGTTTTTTAAGCGTCTGGAAGATTGCCTCGTCTTTGCCTATGCCTTGCTCGATAAGAGAGTCCACATCTTTTTTGAAAAGGTTGAGCTGATGGGCAACTGCAGAGTTGAGCGCAATGATAGATGCGGCGCAGTTTGCGGACGAACCTACGGCACGGAATTCAAATCTGTTTCCGGTGAATGCGAAAGGAGATGTCCTGTTGCGGTCTGTGCTGTCAACCATGATTTCAGGTATTCTGGCAATTCCGAGTTTCAGTGCGGTCTTCTCTTCTGGCGTCATCTTTGTGTCGCTTACGCGTTCTACAAGGTTGTCAAGCATGGCGGACAAGTTGCGGCCTAAGAACACGGAGAGGATTGCCGGAGGCGCTTCGTTAGCTCCGAGTCTGTATGTGTTTCCTGCAGACATGATGGAAGCTCTGAGCAGGTCTTGACTTTTGTAAACTGCGGTCATCACGTTGACAAGGAATGTCAGGAACAGCATGTTGCCTTTCGGGGTCTTTGCAGGCGAAAGGAGGTTGATGCCGTTGTCAGTTGTGAGAGACCAGTTGTTGTGCTTGCCAGAGCCGTTGACCCCGGCAAATGGTTTCTCGTGAAGAAGCACATGGAAGTTGTGCTTGCGAGCCACTCGCTTCATAAGGTCCATCATGAGCTGGTTGTGGTCGTTCGCAAGATTAGCCTCTTCGTAGATAGGAGCGAACTCAAACTGATTTGGGGCAACCTCGTTGTGTCTGGTTTTTAGAGGAATGCCCAGTTTGTGAGCCTCTATCTCAACATCGTGCATATAGGCGGTGACGCGAGCCGGAATAGAGCCGAAGTAGTGGTCTTCGAGCTGCTGGTCCTTTGCGGATGCGTGCCCCATGAGTGTCCGTCCTGTGAGAAACAGGTCAGGGCGCGCGATGTACAAGGCTCTGTCAACAAGGAAATACTCCTGCTCCCATCCTAAGTTTGTATTTACCTTCGTTACATTTTTGTCGAAGTATTGGCAGATTTCCACCGCAATTTTATCTACGGCCGAAATTGCTTTCAGAAGCGGGGTTTTGTAGTCGAGCGCCTCTCCTGTATATGATATGAATATTGTAGGAATGCACAGAGTTGTGCCAACTACAAATGCCGGTGACGACAGGTCCCACGCTGTGTAGCCACGTGCTTCGAATGTGTTTCTGATTCCTCCGTTAGGGAACGAAGAGGCGTCTGGTTCTTGCTGTATAAGCAGCTTTCCGGAGAATCTCTCTATTATGTCGCCGTCGTCTCCGAAGTCGATGAAGCCGTCGTGCTTTTCTGCTGTGCCGTCGGTTAGAGGCTGAAACCAGTGCGTGTAGTGCGTAGCTCCGCGCTCTTTCGCCCACTTCTGCATGCCTATGGCAATCTGGTCTGCAACGTTTCTGTCTAAAAGCACGCCTTGTTCAACTGCAGCTTTGAACGCCTTGAACGCTTCGGCTGAAAGATAGTCTTGCATCTTTTCTTTGGTAAAGACATTTATTCCGTAGTAGTCAGAAAGTTTGTCTGACGGAAGCGGAATTTCCAAGGGTTTGCGTTGCGCAACTTCCCTTAACGCATCGAATCTGAGTGTTGCCATAAACTTTATTTTTTTTATTGAAATTGATGCTGCCCCGTAATATTTCGGGGTTTGCGCTGCAAAAATATGTGTTTTTTGTGAAATGACCTATAAAAAAGAGGGGATTGTGTGAAAAAAAACGCAAAAAAATTAGATCAGGCTGGTGAGATAGGTCGGCTGGCTATTTCAAGTAAAGCTTCCTTTTGCGGAGCACAATCTGCTCGGAGCCTTTTCTCTCATTTCTGCAGAGGGAACTTTATGAGGCAAAGAACACAAAAAAACTCGATGTTTTGAATAAAAGAGCCGAAACAAAATGTTTCCTAATCCTTTTTTTACTAATTTTGCGGGCTGAGAATTAATACTTTATTTATATAATGAGCTTAATAGAAGAAATAGAGAGACGTCGCACGTTTGCGGTTATTAGTCACCCGGACGCCGGTAAAACTACTTTGACGGAAAAATTGTTGCTTTTCGGAGGCGCCATTCATATTGCCGGAGCCGTGAAATCGAACAAGATTAAAAAGACGGCAACGTCGGACTGGATGGAGATTGAAAAGCAAAGGGGTATTTCGGTTGCGACTTCTGTAATGGGATTCGATTACAATGGTTACAAGATAAATATCTTGGACACACCCGGCCACCAGGACTTTGCAGAAGACACGTTCAGGACTTTGACTGCGGTTGACAGTGTTATTATTGTGGTGGACGTGGCGAAGGGTGTCGAAGCGCAGACACGCAAATTGATGAATGTGTGCCGCATGAGAAACACTCCGGTTATTGTCTTTGTTAATAAGCTTGACCGTCTTGGCAATGACCCTTTTGACTTGCTGGACGAAATAGAGTCTGAACTTAATATAAAGGTGCGCCCTCTGAGCTGGCCTATCAATCAGGGAGACCGATTCAAGGGTGTGTACAATATTTTTCAACATAAGCTGGACCTGTACACGCCTAACAAACAGGTTGTGACGGAGTCTGTGGCGTTTGATGACGTGAACAGCCCGGAACTTGAAAGCTATATAGGCGAGGAGGATGCTGCGAAGCTGAGGGAGGACCTTGAACTTGTCGAGGGTGTTTATCCTGAGTTTGATGTGGAGAGATACCTTGCCGGCGAGGTCGCCCCGGTTTTCTTCGGCAGCGCTTTGAATAATTTTGGTGTGAAGGAACTGCTCGACTGTTTTGTGCAGATCGCGCCGTCGCCGCGCCCGGTTCAGACGCAGGAGCGTCTTGTGAAGCCGGAAGAGGAGGCTTTCTCTGGTTTTGTGTTCAAGATTCATGCGAATATGGACCCGAACCACAGAAGCTGTATTGCTTTCGTGAAGGTTTGCTCAGGCAAGTTCGAGAGGAATGTCAACTATAAGCACGTCAGACATAACAAGATGCTGAAGTTCTCCAGCCCTACGGCTTTTATGGCTCAGAAGAAGGAGACGGTGGACGAGGCTTTCCCTGGTGATATAGTAGGTTTGCCGGATAATGGCGGAACTTTCAAGATTGGAGATACGCTGACTGGCGGCGAGGTTATGCACTTCAAGGGCTTGCCAAGCTTCTCTCCTGAAATGTTCAAGTATATTGAGAATGATGACCCTATGAAGACTAAACAGCTGAACAAGGGTATAGAGCAGCTCATGGACGAGGGTGTGGCGCAGTTGTTCACAAACCAGTTTAACGGGCGCAAGATTATAGGCACGGTCGGGCTGCTTCAGTTCGAGGTTATTCAGTACCGACTGCTTCACGAGTATAACGCGCAGTGCCGCTGGGAGCCTATCGGCCTTTATAAGGCGTGCTGGATTGAGAGCGACGACGCGGAGGCTCTTGAGATGTTTAAGAAACGTAAGTACCAGTATATGGCGGTGGATAAGGAGGGTAGAGATGTGTTCCTTGCTGATTCGCGTTATATTCTTGATATGGCTCAGAGCGATTTCCCTAAAATAAGGTTCCATTTCTCTTCTGAATTTTAAAGTTTTTAGTTATGGAGGTTGGTCAGATTTTTAATTTGCCGGTAGTTGTGGCAGAAAAGGACTCCGCAACGGCGCTTGGCTCTGGCGGACTGGACGTGTTCGGAACTCCGGCTTTGGTCGCTTACATGGAGAACGCGGCGCTGAAGATGGTGCAGAATGATTTGCCCGATGGCTCGGATACGGTCGGGATTGCTATTGATGTTAAGCACGTGAAGGCGTCGCCTATCGGAGCTAAGATTAATGTGTCTGCAAAGATCACGGCTGTGGAAGTCCGCAAGATAAGTTTTGATATTGTTGCGACTGATGAGGCTGGTGACGTGATTGGCTCTGCAGTTCATGACAGGTTTGTGGTTGACAAGGCTCGGTTTATGAGCAAGTTGTGATGGTTGAACAGCCGGTGCCGTTTTTTTGTTTAATGTTTAAAAGGATGGTTGGTTATGAGTGGTATAGCAGAAAGAATACAGAGTGTTGTCGCCTCTTTGCCGGAGACGGCCAGGCTGGTGGCGGTCTCTAAGTTCAATCCGGCTGAAGCCGTTTTGCAGGCGTATAACTGTGGGCAGCGCTTGTTCGGCGAGAGCAAGGTGCAGGAGCTGACAGGCAAGTACGAGGTGTTGCCGAAGGATATTGAGTGGCACTTTATCGGACATCTGCAAACTAATAAGGTGAAGTATATTGCTCCGTTCATATCTTTGATTCAGAGCGTTGACAGTTTGAAACTGATGAAGGAGATTGATGCGCAGGCTAAGAAGGTGAACCGTGTGATAGATTGCTTGCTCGAAATTCATGTGGCGCAGGAGGAAACCAAATATGGTTTCTCTATTGATGAGCTGAGGGAACTTTTCAAGGAGCGTGCGTTTGACGTGTTTGAGAATGTGAATGTTGTGGGACTGATGGGTATGGCGTCAAATACTGATGATGAGGTTCGGATTAGAGAGGAGTTCCGGCTATTGTCTGATTTTTATCAGGAGATGAAGAACTCGTTAGCCCCGCAGTTCAGAGAGTTGTCTATGGGCATGAGCCATGACTATCACATTGCAGTGGAAGAGGGTAGCACCTTGGTCCGGGTCGGCTCGTTCATTTTTGGAGAAAGAATTTATGTCTGAACTGAGTTTGTGTTCCGGACTCATTTGAACATGGTGCATGAAAAGCAGCAAAAACATCGATGAAATGGAGGTTTTTGCTGCTTTTTTGTTGTCTGCTATATTGTCACCTTTGAGAATGGAGGCAGAGATATGTCACAAAAGTCGTTGTCGAGATATTTGAAATATCCTACGATGGCAACCATTGCGGCGTTGTCTGTGGTGTAAGAAAACTTAGGAATGTAGATGTTCCATTTATATCTTTGCGAATAGTCTTCGAATGCGGCTCGTAATGCGGAGTTCGCAGAGACCCCGCCAGCAACGGCCACCTCTTTTATGCCGTAATCTTTCACTGCTTTTTTCAGTTTGTTCATCAATATGTCAACAACAGTGGTTTGGAGAGAGGCGCAAAGATCGTTCAAGTTGTTCTCAATAAACTTTTCGTCTTCTTTCAGATTGTCGCGCAGCAAATACAGGAAAGAAGTTTTCAGTCCGCTGAAACTGTAGTTGTAATCAGGAATCTGCGGTTTTGCAAAAGTGAAGGCTTTCGGATTTCCTTCCTTCGCAAGCTTGTCTATTATTGGTCCTCCGGGATATGGCAGTCCCATCACCTTCGCGCATTTGTCAAACGCTTCGCCGGCCGCGTCATCTATCGTTTGCCCTATAATCTCCATCTCTTTGTAGCTCTTCACAAGCACAATCTGCGAGTTGCCACCGGAAACAAGCAGACAGATGAACGGAAACTTAGGAGTCTTTTTTTCTTCGCCCTCTTCTTGTATGAAGTGCGCCATGATGTGTCCCTGAAGGTGATTAACCTCTATCAGCGGAATGTTAAGAGCCTGCGAGAACCCTTTTGCAAACGATGTCCCGACAAGCAACGAGCCCATCAGTCCCGGCCCGCGCGTGAAGGCTATCGCGTTAAGATCTTCTTTCTTTAAGTTGGCTTGCTTTAGAGCCTCGTGAATAACCGGAATGATGTTCTGCTGATGCGCGCGAGAGGCTAGTTCCGGAACTACTCCGCCGTATTGCTCATGAACTTTTTGGCTCGCAATTACGTTAGAACGGAGGTTGCAGTCGCTTATTACGGCTGCCGATGTGTCGTCGCAAGACGATTCGATCGCAAGTATGTTAATGGACATAATTTAAATGTAAAATTCTTTAATTGTTGTCTTATTTTGCTCAAATGATAAATTTGATAAAGACAACGCTTTAGTTTTTATTGATATTTTGTATTTTTGTACAAATTTTAACGGCTCAAAGTTATAAAAAAATTTATATATATATTGCTGATTTTATTCGCTTCGGTGTTTGTTATTTTGCTGGGCGGGTATTTGGTGCTGAAAAACGAAGCGTTGCAGCAGAGAATTGTCTCGTCTGTCACTCAAAGTTTGTCGGCTAAAATCGGGTCGGAGGTGTCTTTGGACAGAATTGAATGGAACTTTCCTAACCGATTTGTAATCAATGATTTGTATATTGAAGATAAACGTGAAGACACATTGCTCTTTGTGGATAGGGCGAAGGTTACGGTGAATTTGTTTAAGCTCTTCAACAGAACGGTTTCGCTTAGAACTGTGCAGCTGACTAATATGAACGCTCATATCTCTCAGGATGATTCGTCTAAGGTGTATAATTTTCAGTTCCTTTTGGACGCTTTCAGGAAGGAGGAGCCGGACTCGTCTTCCATAAAATGGGCGGTTGATATTGAGACTGTGGCTTTTACGGATTGTTCTTTGGCTTTTCACCGGAACAGCGATACGGCCCGAAAGGAGAGCTTTGACCCGTCTCATGTGAATTTGAGTAGTCTGGACGGGTCTCTGTATGTGCGTAGTTTTTCTGAGGATTCAATTCATGTAAAATTGCACGAGATTAATTTTGAAGAGGCGTCCGGCCTGGCTCTTAGCAATTTGTCAACAACAATTATCTCTAATCGGGAACAGCTCAATTTTTACAATTTCGTTACGGAAATGCCGCAGTCGCGTGTCGTCCTTGACGAGGCGTCTTTTGTATATGACGACCTTTCTAAATTGAAGGCTAATCCGTTGCACAACGTGAAGATAAATCTTGACTTCGGGCGGTCTGTCATTGGGCCGGGCGATTTGGCTTTTTTTGTGCCTCAGCTGGCTAAACTGAAAGATAAGGTGCTGATTAAAGGTTCTATAAGAGGGCCTGTGGACAATGTCTCTTTAAGCGACTTCACATTTCTTTACGGAAAGACTCTTGCTCTTGAGGCGGATATGAGGCTGCAGGGACTGCCAAATATGGAGTCTCTGCTTATCGACGCTTCCATAGAAAGATTTTCTGCCTCTTTTGATGACGTGAGGGATGTGGGCGGAGCGTTTATTGGTCGTGATTTGTATTTCTCGCCTAAACTTGATTCGCTGGGCATCATCTCTTATCGGGGGTATGTTAACGGAAGCCTGACGGACGCAAGTGCCGTGGGCGAAATCTTGACGGATGCCGGCAATGTCTATACTGATGTGCATGTGGTCTCTGACGGACTGAAGTATATGCAGTATAAAATTGACGGAAAGGTGAAGGCTTGGTCGTTCGAACTGGACAAGTTGCTTGGCAAAAAGTCTCAGCTGGGAAACACGTCTTTCAGCTTGGATGTGGGACTGAACAAGAAGGCGGACAGGGATTTCTCGCTTTTTGCAAATGGAACGGTGGATTCTCTTGAGTTCCGGAACTATGTGTACCAGAATGTTAAACTGAACGGAACTTTTGTTGACGAGGCTTTTGACGGAAGTCTTAGGATGAATGACAAGAATGTGCAGGTGGATTTCAAGGGCAGTATCAATTTGGATAAGGAACTGCCTGCTTTCAGGTTTCTTGCAAGTGTGCAGGATGCTAAGCTTAATGAACTGAATTTGATTAAGGGAGATGATGAAACGGCTCTGTCGTTTGATGTGGAGACTAATTTCTCTGGTCGTAAGCTTGATGATATTGAAGGGTCGTTTTCTATTGATAATGTGCTGTTTACAAAAAACGACAAGGAACTGCTCGTGAATAATTTCAGCCTTGCTGTCACTAAGGAGATGAACGGCGAGAAGAAGTTGTCGCTTTATTCTGATTATCTGAACGGCTCGCTTACCGGCACCTATCTTTTCACGTCTGTCGCGGCTCGGTTCCAGAATTTGCTGCATGGGTATTTGCCGTCTGTTTGTAAACGGTCTGAGAGCGTCTTGTCCGGACTGAAACGGAATGACTTTAAGTTTAAGTTTACGATAGATAATACTGAGCCTATTGGCGATGTGGTGAATATGCCTTTTCAACTGATAGAGGAGTCTTCTTTGACGGGCTTCTTCAATGATAGCTTGAATAAGTTCAGGGTGCGTTTTGAAACTCCGCAGATGAGCATCGGGAAAACTAATCTGGCTGATGTGACTCTGCTTTGCGAAAATCCTGATGATGTGATAAAGCTCGTGTTCAGAACTACGCATCTGCCAAGTAACAGGAGAAGGAACCCTTATTTTGTGTCGCTTAAGTCAAACGCAAAAAGAGACTCTGTTGACTTTAACTTGCATTTCAGCAATTCGGTGGAGGAGACCTACAGCGGGTCGCTCTCTTTGCTTGCTGTTATGAAGGGCTTGTCTAAAGATGGCTTGACAGCCGACTTTTTCATCAATCCGACTAAGGTTATTCTTAAGGATTCGGTATGGAGCGTGCATGAAAGCAAGGTTACTCTGGCTCCTAATTTCCTTGATGTGGACAGGTTTGTGTTTGAATGTGATGGGCAGCAGCTCAGAGTGGATGGCACGAACTCGCAGTCTGACAAAGACAGCATCTCGGTCTCTTTAAATAGTGTGCAGCTTGGCAATATCAGTGATATATTGAATAATAAGAGCATATCTTTTGATGGCACGGCTAACGGAAATCTCTCTTTCTTCAGATTGTTTAAGGACCCGTATGTTACTGGCGGCCTGGATATTCATGAGACGGAACTAAATGAAGCGCCTCTTGGCGACTTGGAACTGAAGGCCGGATGGGACAAGGAGGATAAGAGTGTCATGTTTGGAGCTAACTTGTTTTCTGTGCACGACCGCGCACGGTCTGACATATGGGGCGGAGTGTATCTTGGCAACGACTCTCTTTTTATTGCCGGCGACCTGCATGACGTGGATCTGAGGTTCCTGCGTAAATATATCGGGTCTATTCTTGAGAATAATACCGGTACCGCCAGCGGTCAGGTGAGAGCGTATGGCAAGTTCGGACAGATAGGGCTTGAGGGTAATCCGGTAGTGAAGGACATGGCTTTTGATATCGGGTATCTTAACACTTCCTACGTGCTTTCTGATACGGTCTTTATGACGCCTACTTCATTCAGACTTAATCAGAGCCCGGTTTTTGACTCGGAGGGAAACTTCGCTCTGGCGTCGGGGCTCGTGCTTCATCAGGGTTTCCGTAATTTTAAGTTTGCGGTGGATTTGAACACGGACAAGATTTTGGCGCTTAATACTAAGGAACAGGATAACGAGACTTTCTACGGAAAGGCTTACGGCAAGGGAAAGGTGAAGATTTCGGGAAATCAGAAGGAGGTGAATTTTAAACTTAGGCTTAGCACGATGCCTAATACGAAAATCTCTATCCCGATGGATAATGTGTCAAATGCGAGTGACGCGGATTTTATAACGTTTGTGGAGCCGGAGGAGCGCCTGACGGCTACGGAGAAAAGACGGAGAAGAAGGGAGAAACTGCGGACTATAAAGGAGTCTAAGTCTTCTAAGACGGTGATGAATTTGGATATGGATATTGCTGCAACGCCGGATGCGCAGGTATTGCTAATCATGGACCCCGTGCAGGGTGACGTAATCAAGGCTACTGGGGCTGGTGATATGCGTCTGGCTTATAACACAAAGGATAATGCGTTTAAAATGTACGGCAGTTATGAAATTGCTAAAGGGGAGTATCTGTTCACTATCCAGAGCGTTATTTCCAGAAAGTTTGACATTTCTGAGGGTAGCGTGGTGAGATGGACCGGAAGCCCGTATGATGCGGTGCTGGATATTAAGGCTAAGTATTTCCTTAACGCGTCGTTGACTGAGATTATAGACGACCCGTCCTATAAGGTCGCGTCGGCGCAGGTGAACTGCTTGCTCGGCCTGACAGGAACTCTTAGCAAACCGGACATTAAGTTTGACATTGACTTGCCTAACTCTGACGAGGAAATTAAACGTAAACTGAAGAGTATTATTAATACGGAGGAGTCTATGAATAAGAATGTGGCTTCTTTGCTTGCTTTGGGACATTTTTACACGATGGACAAGAACGGAGCGAATGGGTCTAACGAACTCTCTTCTGTTGGATTCTCTACTCTTTCGTCTCAGATAAGCAGTATGCTTTCTCGTATCAATAATGATGTTAACGTGGGTGTGAATTATCGTCCGGCTTCTAATGAGGATGTGACAGCCTCTTCTGAGTTTGAGGTGGCTCTTTCTACTCAGCTGCTGAATGACAGGCTGCAGGTGTACGGTAACTTTGGCTACAGGGATAACGCGCAAAATGTGAATTCTGAAAATTTGTCTAATAGCATCGTCGATTTTGATGTGGAATATAAGTTGTCTAGGTCTGGAAAGTTCAGAGTGAAGGCTTTTAACAGAACTAACAACAGCTATTTTAAACAGTCTGCTCAGACGCAAGGGGTCGGGCTTATTTATCGTGAGGATTTTGACTCGTTCGGGCAGCTTTTTAAAGGGTATTTTAATCCTGTGCGAAATATCTTTAGGAAGAGCGATGCGAAAAAGCCGGAAGAGGATAGCGTTGTTGCCCCTGCTGATAGTTTGAAATTGAAGGCTAAGCCGTAAAAAACAGGTCGAAGTGCAAGTCTGAATTATGAAAGGCCGATTCAGACTTTAGCGTTTAAGCTTGTTCTAAAACCGGCCTTGTGTATTTGAGATTTCTTGATTAGACTTGCAGAAGTTAGTTCTCTTCTTCTGATATGTAAGGCAATTCGTCGGATTGCTCTTCTTCCTCTTCTGCGATGCTATTGTCTTCTTTTACTGTTTCTGCAGGCTCGTCTTCATCTACAGAGTAAGGGAATATGTCCAGAATAGGCGTTTCTGATATTGCAGAAACCTCGTAGTCTGACATGGTGTCAGACAATGCTTTTTCTAAATTCTCATACGCCTCCTTGATGTTTGTTGCAAGAACGAGAATGGTTGAGGCTACTTTCTTTTCCGTCGCCTTCACTTCGTCTATCGAGATGAAATATACTTTGCATTTGTACCAGCGGTCGCCTGTCTCGCTTGGAAATATTTCGTTTACTCCCGCTTTTTTCAGACCCATGATGGAGAAGTCTCCCATCATGAACGGAGCCACCTCCTTGCCTATGCGTTCTTCTGCTTCTGCAAAGGTCAGCGCGTCAACAAGATAGGTTTCTGTGATGGCTTTGCCTTTGCCTTTGTCGTCAACTTTTACGTACTTTACTTTGCCTTCAAACCAATTGTTCATTGTTATGCGTGTTAATTTGTTATTACTTTTTATTGTTTCTAATGATTTGAATGCCAGTGTTTTGTGTTTGCGGTTATTCTTTGGACGCATTGTTCTGGCTTCAAATCGTCAGTGCAAAGATATAATAAAGAAACGGAAATCTCCTTCTAAAAAAATATAAATTTGAAGGCTTTGTTTAAGTGCTTGTTTTATAGAGTGTTGGTGTTTTTTTGCAGAGTTAGCTTCTTTTTGACTCTGTGTTTCAAATAAGCATGTTTAAATGTGCTTATTTGGCAAGTTGTATTTAATTCTTTGAATATTAGTGTGTTATGAAAGAGAATTAAGTGTAAAAGTTCTGCTTTTTTACGACTAAAATTCTTAAAATTCCAATCTAAACCGGTTTGGTGTTTGCGATGTTTTGATAGTGTGGTGTTAAACTTCTGCCAAATAAGCATGTTTAAATGCGCTTATTTGGCAAGTCGTATTTAATTCTTTGAATATTAGTGTGTTATATAGGGAAATTAAGTGTAAAAACTTGTTTTTTCTGCTCTGTAGATTTATAATTAGAATGAGGTTTATTGTCTGTAAGTTGTAATGTGAGTATTGCGTAATTGTTAAAAATGGAGTGTCATTCTGCTAAATAATTTCAAGTTAATTTCATTGATTGGTCTTTATTAGGAAATTTAGATATGTTTAATATAGCTTATTTTGCCTAAAGTGTTATCTTTGCGCTTGTTGGTTTATGTAAAGTGATAATTTATGGAATATACGGAGTTGTTGGAGAGGCAAATTATAGGCAGGCTGAAGGTTGACAATCCTTGGTGGCTGGAAGGTGCTGTGCCAGATTATTTTGCAAAGATGTCGCCTCGTTTGTATTTGAATATTTTTATGCCGTTGCTTCAGTCTGTAGAGCTGCGCAGGGCTTTGATTCTTATGGGCCCTCGAAGGGTTGGCAAGACTGTTATGATGTTTCATGCGATACAAAGGCTTATAGACAGCGGTGTGCCGGCTCAGAATATTGTTTACATCTCGGTCGAAACGCCTATCTACAATAAGATATATCTGGAGCAATTGTACAGATTGGCGTGCGGAATATTGGGCAAGGACCCTGTGAATGACAGAATGTTTGTGTTTTATGATGAGATTCAGTATCTTAAGGATTGGGAGGTTAACTTAAAGTCGTTGGTAGACACGTATCATAATGTCAAATTTGTGGCATCGGGGTCGGCTGCGGCGGAACTTAAAAAAAGAAGTGACGAGAGCGGGGCCGGTCGTTTTACAGACTTCAGTTTGCCTCCGTTGACTTTTTATGAATATATCCATCTGAAAGGATATTCTAACATCATGATTCCAAACACGATTAATTGGCATGGTAATGAGGCTCAGGTTTTTCAAGCTTTGGATCAGCAGAAACTTAACGAACTGTTTCTCGACTATATTAATTATGGCGGTTATCCGGAGGTCGTTTTTTCTGAGAAGATAAGGGAGGATCCTGGTCAGTTTATCCGTCATGATATAATTGATAAAGTGTTGCTGCGAGATTTGCCAAGCCTTTATGGCATCAGTGACGTTCAGGAACTTAATTCGTTGTTCACGATGATTGCGTACCATTCTGGGGCTCAGTTCTCATACGAAACTTTGTCGAAAGGGTCGGGTGTGAAGAAAGAGACTCTGAAGAAGTATATCAGTTATCTTGAGGCTGCGTTTCTTGTGAAGGTATTGCGCAGAACAGATGATACAGCGAAGCACTATCAGCGCGAGACGCAGTTTAAGATATATCTTACAAATCCGTCGCTTAGATGCGCTTTGTTTCAGCCTATCAACGAATACGACGAGGAGATTGGCGATATGGTGGAGACTGCCGTTTTTGCGCAGTGGATTCCTCGGAAGGGCTTGTCTATTCGTTATGCAAACTGGAGGGTAGGCAAGAAATTGCAGGGCGAAGTGGATATTGTCGGGCTGAATGTGGCGAAGCAAAAGCCGGACTGGGCGGTGGAGTTGAAGTGGACAGATCGTTATTTTGACCGTCCGAACGAACTGGAGTCTTTAATTTACTTTATGGAACAGAACGGGATGGAGTCTGCTCTTGTGACCAGCATAAGCAAAAGCGGTGAGGTGAAGATAAAAAACAAGACGCTCCTGTTTCTCCCGGTATCGTGCTACGCTTATATTGTAGGTAAAAATACATTGAACCATACAAAAGCGTTGTATGGCTTATGATGGTAAGATGTGAGGCCGAGAGTTGCTTTTGCCAGAATGTAAAAGAGGGTGTGCCAAACTGGCACACCCTCTGCAAATAAAGGCAAGTTCTATGTTATTTCACGATTAGTTTTTCTGCAGAAGTTCCGACTTTTACGATGTAAATGCCTCGTTCCGACAGATTTATTTCGTTGTCGAACATAGGTATCGCTTTGAATTTTTTGATAACTCTACCTGCAATGTCGCAGATTGCGATGTCGCAAGCCTCTTCAGTTATAATGGAGTATTTGCCATTTGCGATATGGTAGATGGCGAATTTGTCAGAGTCAGCCTTGCTTTCAGGAGTGATGGTTGTTATGCCTTCGCACACCAAGTCGTCAATTTCCAGCTTTCCTGAACTGTTAGCGTCGCCTTTGAACTGCCAGCTGAACTTAACGATGTCTGCTTTGTCCAGATCTTTGTTTTCGCCCCAGTCAGAAGCTTGTCTGAGAGAACTCCAGCTGATGCTTGCAGTTGTCCATTCGTCAGATTCGCTCATGTGAATGCTGTGGTAATCCTCATCTTCAACCGCGCCGGTTTCGGCTCTGAAGTCATGGCTTGCGCCTCTGTATCGATATGTGATCAAATTGCAATCTGTCAAATCTTCACCAACCTTGTCTTCGTTCAAAAATAACTCAAAGCCGCAATAAGGGTCGCCCATCCAGCCTTCTCCTTGCCATTTGTTGCCCAAATTATACTGGATATTCATAACTCCTTGCTCTGCGGATATAGAAACGTCAGAGTGCGGGTTCGCATTTTTGTTCTGGTCGTTGAATGTGCCCCATTCTCCAAGCCATGAGCTTACTTTGTCTCCGTCTTCAAAATCGTCAATCAGACCAGGGTTAACATACCCTTCAGGGTGGATGATGAAGCTGACGTCTGCGTCAAGTTCGTCTTCGCCGTCTGTAACATACAAGCGGAATCTGTAAGTGCCGGCAACCAATCCGCTTACTGTTGTTGTGGACGAATTTGCAGAAGCGATAACAGCTCCAGCCGGACCAGAGACCTGTTTCCATGTGTATTGGTATTGCTCAGTGCCTCCGGTAGCTTCTCCTGACAAGGTGATTTCCGGCACAGGGAGGATAAGTGTCTTGCCAGAGGCCACGCTGAGATTCAGCTCTTTTGAAGTTGATAATACTATAGGTTTGTAGTTAATCCAGTTTTTAGTCACGTCCAGCATATAAGCTCCGTTAGTGGTCATTTCGGCTTCTGTCCAGCCAGTGGTCTTGAAGCAATTCGGCTTAAGGATAGACCAGTCAGAGTCTTCTCCGCCTTTGTTGTTCATCGACCAGAAACAGTTGATTAGAGATTTGCTTTTGTAAATGCTAATCAGTCCGCCGTCGTCCTTAGTTCCTTGCACGCCCCATTCTGTGACAACAATAGGAACTGATTGAGCCCACTCCGGATGACTGTCCCAATCGGCCTGGTGTCCCCACATAACATAACCGTGCCAAGTGTAGGCAATGTTAGTCTGTCCGGCTCCTGCGGCAGTGACGTTGTGCGGTTCGCGGGAGTACTGGGTTGAACCTACAATAATTATGTTTTTGCTGTCATAATTTCGGATGACCGGAATGATTTCTTTAGCGTACGATACAACGGTTTCATTGCTTGTTCCGTTCATAGGCTCGTTGTAAATTTCGTACATCACATTAGGGTATGAGCCCCATTTCTTTGCGAAATAAGTGAAGAACTCTTTAGACAAATCCACCCAATGTTCTGCATGATGTTCGTGGAAGTCTATAATCACGTAAATGTCGTTCTCGATAGCTGCTTTCACGACCTCGTCAACCATCTTTTTGGTGTTGTCCGGGCTGTGGTAATAGTTGTCTTCGTTCCATGTGGCAGCGCCCTCCCATGAATTGCCTTCGCTTGGAGCAATAGATACGGGCAGACGTATAATCTGGACGTTGTGCTGCGAAACCAGATAGTCAACAGTCTCCTTCTTCCACCACAATGCGGCAGAGCAGCTCCAGTAGAAACTTGGGCCCATCAGGCTGACCTTGTTTCCGTCTTTGTCGCAAACAGAGCCGCCTTTTACATTCAGCTGTCCGTGCTTGCTTACAACAAACTCTTGCTTTTTCTCTGGCTTGCAGATGGAAACCTTCACCTCTTTTTCCACTCCTCCTATCTTTACGTTGATGACGTCTGAGCCAAAAGATGTGCCGGCTTTGTACTCGCCGTTACTTGCGTTGCTGGACCATTCGATTTTTTTTGCGACAATCTCTCCGTTTGCGTTAAGTCCTTTGGCAATGATGCTTTTGGTCTCTTCCGGCATTATCTCTAATTTGCGAGGCACGGTCGTGATCTTCGTGACCACATCGTCCGTAGAGGATGATTTTGTCAACGTGAAGAAATCGATGTTCAGAGCCACGCCCATATTTGTCACAATGAAAGTCTGCTCGCCTTCTTCAAAGCGGAACAAAGCTCCGTCTTCTGTAAGATATTCGAACCAGTTGTTTATGTCAAGTTCCCACCAATTTCCGCTTGTCAGGTTTGCTTTTATGTCGTAAATAAAAGAGGCACCGTCTTTGTCTTCTATTTTTATGGCTCCGCTTTTGCCTGACAGATACTTGAAAGAGAATTGGTAAAGACCACTCTCCGGAATGTCCACTTTGTAAGTCATGGTTTCGCCTAATTCGTCAAAATAACCGACAGTGGTATTTTGGTTTTCCAAAATGATTTTGGTCTTTAGGCTTTGGGCGTCGGTGTAGTCTTCTGCCTCGACCTTGATTTGTGCTTGTGCCAACGTTGAGAAAATGGCAAAAGCGAAGGGCAGCAGCCCTTTTTTTAATAAGCTTTTCATCGTGTTAAATAAGTGTTAATAAGTTATAAAATAACAGTTTTCATTTACTTCTGGCAAATGTAGTTAAATTTCGTAAAACAAGCAATTAAACAATAATATAAAGGCAACTTATGTGAAATTACGACTTTATATTTGTGGCTCATAAATTTAAAAGCGTCTGGACCTAATTTATGGAAGCGGCCTAGGCGTTCTGCCTAATTTCTTTAGACAATGCGAATTAAACCCAATAAACCAAAGGCTATGAAATTTGTTTTTGTTAAAGTGACAAAACAGGCTTTGCCCATCGGAAAAATATTTTTGAGTAAAAAAAGAAAAAATTATTTGGACGTTAAATAGTTTGTCTGAATATTTTTTATCTTTGCGCGATTTTATAATTAATAACTGAACTTAATGAAGTCAATAAAGATTGGAAATCTAACTCTTCGTGTGCCAGTGATTCAAGGTGGAATGGGAGTCGGAATTTCATTGTCGGGTCTTGCCGCTGCGGTGGCTAATGAAGGTGGTGTGGGGGTAATTTCAAGCGCAGGCTTGGGATTGCTTTACAAAAACTTCTCGACAGATTATCTGAAGGCCAGCATTTACGGTTTAAAGGAAGAGATACGCAAGGCTCGTGAAAAGAGCAAAGAGGGCGTTATCGGCGTGAATGTTATGGTGGCCATGTCTAATTTTGCGGACATGGTTAAGACTGCGATTCAGGAGAAGGCTGATATTATCTTCTCAGGCGCGGGTCTTCCTTTGGATATGCCTTCGTTTTTGCAGAAGGACAGCACAACTAAGCTTGTGCCGATTGTCTCGTCTGCAAGAGCCGCTAAGATTATTTGTCAGAAGTGGAAAAGCATCTACAACTATCTGCCGGACGCGATTGTGGTAGAGGGCCCTAAGGCGGGCGGACACCTCGGCTACAAGAAGGAGCATATCGACGATGCAAATTTCGCGCTTGAAAAGACTCTCCCTGAAGTTGTGAAGGTGGCGGAAGAGTACAAGATGGAGAAAGAGATTCCGGTGTTTGCCGCTGGCGGCATCTACACAGGAGAGGATATGTCCCGTATTATGGAACTTGGCGCGGCGGGTGTGCAGATGGGCACACGTTTCGTCACGACGCAGGAGTGTGACGCGTCGGAGGCCTTTAAACAGACCTACATAGATGCGGAAGAGAAGGATATTGAGATTATTCAGAGTCCGGTAGGTATGCCGGGGCGCGCAATCTGGAACAGCTTTATCCAGCGTGTCAAGGAGGGCAAAACTCAGCCGAAAGGCTGTCCGTGCCACTGTATCAAGACGTGTGACAGCACTAAGAGCCCGTACTGCATCATCATGGCGCTTTACAATGCGTTCAAGGGGAATATGGACAGAGGCTATGCTTTTGCAGGGTCCAACGCGTTCAAGGCTAAGTCTATAGTGTCGGTGAAGGATTTGTTCTCTTCTCTTAAGAAAGAGTACGAGGATTATCAGAACAGAAAAAAAGCCTGAAAGGGCTTCTGAAGATTGAAAAACGCGGCATACATGATATGTCGCGTTTTTTTGTCTGTTTTTTTTGAGAGTAGGAGCGGATTTTCATGTTTATTGTTAAAAATGCGGTTTATTTTATGAAATATCTAATAAAATTTGGAATTTAACAATGATATTTTGTTACTTTGCGGACGTGTTGGATTCTTATATAATGGAATATAGGTTTGAAAACGCAGTAAAATGAGAGGCGTGAGCGCCTTTCTCTTGTGTAATTTTGATACGAAACGAACCGTATGCAAAAAAATTTAGTAATAGTTGAGTCTCCTGCCAAGGCTAAAACAATAGAGAAGTTTTTAGGGGCAGATTACTCTGTGATGTCCAGTTTTGGTCATATCAGAGACCTGAAGAAAAAAGGCTTAGGAATTGATATTGAGAACAACTTTGCGCCAGACTATGAGATTCCGGCAGACAAGGCAAAGCTTGTCAGCGAACTCAAAAAGAGCGCGAAGGCGGCAGAGATAGTGTGGCTCGCATCCGATGAGGACCGTGAGGGAGAGGCTATCTCGTGGCATCTTTACGAAGTGCTTGGGCTGAAGAAAGAGAGCACAAGACGCATCGTTTTTCATGAAATTACGAAAGAGGCTATTTTGAGGGCAATTGAAAACCCTCGCGATATAGACGACAATCTTGTCTGCGCGCAGCAGGCTCGCCGTGTGCTGGACCGTATAGTGGGTTTTGAACTCTCTCCTATATTGTGGAAAAAGGTCAAGCCTTCTTTGTCGGCCGGACGTGTGCAGTCTGTGGCGGTGAGGCTTGTGGTTGACCGTGAACGTGAGATACAGAAGTTCGTGGCCGAGCCTTCCTATCGTGTGCAGGCTGTGTTTAAGGTTTGTGACAATAACGGCAGGGTTGTTGACCTGAAGGCTGAACTGCCAACGAGACTAAAGACTAAAGAGCAGGCTTTGGCGTTTCTTGAAAAGTGCAAGAACGCTACGTTTACCGTTGATGACATAGCTAAAAAGCCGATAAAGAAGTCTCCGGCTCCTCCGTTCACAACCTCTACGCTGCAGCAGGAAGCAGCTCGCAAACTGGGCTATTCTGTGTCGCAGACAATGATGATTGCGCAGAAACTGTACGAGTCTGGTAAAATCACTTACATGAGAACAGACTCGGTGAACTTGTCCGACTTGGCTATCAACACGTCGCGTCAGGAGATTTTAGATGTGGCGGGCGAACGCTATCTGCATACGCGCCATTACCATACGAAGTCAAAGGGCGCTCAGGAGGCGCATGAGGCAATTCGCCCGACATACATGAACCAGCATCATATCGACGGAACGGCTCAGGAGAAGAGACTTTATGAACTGATATGGAAACGTACCATAGCTTCGCAGATGGCCGACGCTGAACTTGAAAGGACTGTAATCTCGATAGCAATATCCGGCGAGCAGCTGAAGTTCGTCGCAGAGGGTGAGGTGCTGAAGTTTGACGGTTTCCTTAAGGTTTATATGGAGTCTTCGGATGATGATACGGAGCAGGAGGACGAATCGCTGTTGCCTCCGCTGACGGTGGGTCAGTGCCTCGACGACCTGCAGAGTGTGGTGGCTATGGAGCGTTTCTCGCAAAGGCCTGCAAGATATACGGAGGCAAGCCTTGTGCGCAAACTGGAGGAACTTGGTATCGGACGCCCTTCTACTTATGCGCCTACAATAACAACTATCCTGAACAGAGGGTATGTGGAGAAGGGTGAGCGCGAAGGTGTTGAGCGTGAATATAATCTGCTGACTTTGATAGGTGACGATATAAAGGACGAAATCAAGGTCGAGACTACCGGAGCGGAACGCGCTAAACTGTTCCCTACTGACATTGGAATGGTGGTGAATGACTTCCTTATTGAATATTTCCCTAATATCTTGGATTATAACTTCACCGCTAAGGTGGAGAAGGAGTTTGACGATGTGGCGGAGGGAAATGAGACATGGACGGAAATGCTCGACGTGTTCTACAAGGAGTTCCACCCTACGGTGGAGGAGGCTATCCAAAATTCGGAAAGAAAAGTGGGAGAGCGCCTTGTCGGAACTGACCCGGTTAGCGGAAAGCCTGTCTATGTGAAGATTGGCCGCTTCGGGCCTGTCGCCCAGATTGGCTCCGCCGAAGATGAGGAGAAGCCTAAGTTTGCCTCTCTAAAGAAAGACCAGCATCTTGAAACGGTTACGTTTGACGAGGTGATGGAATTGTTTAAGCTGCCGCGCGAGATTGGGGATTTTGAGGGTAAGCCGATGACTGTGGGGCTTGGACGTTTCGGCGCCTATGTTAGGCATGACGGCAAGTTTGTGTCTCTGAAGAAGGAGGACGACCCGATGACGGTCTCTGCAGAGCGTGCTGTCGAGCTTATTATGGCAAAGCGCGAGCAGGAGGCTAACAGGCTGATAAAGTCGTTCGAAGAGGATGGTATAGAAATATGCAACGGACGTTTTGGTCCTTACATCGCGTTTGAAGGGGCTAATTATAAGATTCCGAAGGATAAGGATCCTAAGGAGCTGACTGCGGACGACTGCAAGGCTCTTATCAAGGAGCAGGGCGAGAAAAAGCCTAAGAAGAAGGCTGCGGCAAAGAGCGCGTCAACAGCGTCAACTGCAAAGAAGGCTGCAACGGCAAAGAAATCTACGGCTAAGAAGACAACTGCAAAGAAAAGCGCGGCTAAGGCGGAAGCGTGACGCTTCTGTTGTGGCTGGACTTACAGATTAGTCTGCAATTTAGATATTGTTTATATGAAAAAGACCGTGCATAAGTACGGTCTTTTTTTGTGCTGAGCAGTCTGAAACGGTCGCGCGTTAGAACGGAACGTCATTGTTCACCGGAGGCAAACCTTGCGGCTTGCTGCTTTGGCTTTCAAAATCGTTCTCAAGGCTTTGCCTGTCGTTCATCTTGGAGTTGAATGTCATGTAGCCTCCGCTTGGGTCGGACGGGTTGAAGCCTCCTCCGAATCCGTCGCTGTCGCCGTTGTCGTTCTCGAAGCGCGCAAGTTCGCCGCGGAAACGCAGACGCACGTCGCCAACAGCCCCGTTTCTGTGCTTGGCAATGATAATTTCCGCTTTGCCTATAAGCGAGTTTCCGTTTGCGTCTTCCGTGATTTTATAGTATTCAGGGCGGTGAATGAACAGCACCATGTCGGCGTCCTGCTCTATGGCTCCTGATTCACGCAAGTCTGATAGTTGCGGACGTTTTCCCTCTATGCCTGTTCTGCCTTCAACGCCACGGTTTAGCTGTGAAAGCGCAATGATTGGTATGTCAAGTTCCTTGGCAAGCTGTTTCAGAGACCTCGAAATCATGCTGACCTCCTGCTCGCGGCTGCCGAAGTTCATTCCGCTTGCGTTCATTAGCTGCAAGTAGTCTATGATTATGCACTTCACTCCATGCTCCTTCACCAAACGCCTTGCTTTTGTGTTTAGCTCAAAAATGGACAGGCTCGCCGTGTCGTCAACATATATTGGCCTGTCGAAAAGGTTTTTCACTTTGACGTGCAGCTGCTCCCATTCGTCCTGCGTCAGATTCCCCTTCTTTATCTTTTCTCCCGGAATCTCGCACACGTTCACAAGCAAACGGTTGACAAGTTGCACGTTGGACATTTCCAGCGAGAACAGGGCCACCGGCACATCAGCTTCTGCCATGTTCTTGGCCATGGAAAGCACAAACGCTGTCTTACCCATTGCCGGACGTGCCGCAATGATGATGAGGTCGGACTTCTGCCAGCCGGAGGTAATCTTGTCGAGCATTTCAAACCCGCTTGTCACGCCGCTAAGCCCGTCCGGACGGTTTGCCGCAATCTCAATCTGCCTGAGCGCGTCGTTTATGACCGGGTTAATCTGCGTGTAGTCCTTTTTCACGTTTCTTTGCGAAATCTCGAACAGAGAGCCTTCCGCCTCTTGCATAAGGTCTCCCACGTCAATCTTGTCGTCAAAGGCTTTGTTCTGGATGTTTGTGGAGAATCTGATCAGCTCGCGCGCAAGATATTTCTGAGCAAGAATCCTTGCGTGATAGTCAATGTGAGCGGAGGAGGTAACCTTGCCGGTAAGCTGCGCTATATAGTACGCCCCGCCGATCTCGTCCAGCTCGCCCTGCTGCTTCAGCTGTTCCGTAACGGTTATCATATCGACAGGAAACTGCTTGGAAGCAAGTGCCTGTATGGCGGTGTATATAATTCTGTGGCTGTCTTTGTAGAACACGTCCGGCTTGAGAAAGTCGCACACAATGCTGTAAGCGTCCTTTTCGAGCATTAGCGCTCCCAGCACGGCCTCTTCCAACTCGATTGCCTGAGGCGGCACTTTCCCGTAGTCGTTGACCTGAGGGGGCGCGGCGCTGCTTTTCGTGTTGCGGTAATTCGTTTTTGTTGCTGCCATTGTAAAGTTTGCTTTTTAGGAGGGTCTATAAATTCATTTCGAGGAATTTCTGAATTTATTTTGAGCAGATTGCTGAGCGAAAGAAGGAAACAGTGCAGACACTGAGACCGACTGACAATCAGCGAGTCGCCGAAACAAATCAAAAAGTGCCGAATAGTGTCGAAAAGTTTATCAACCCACGATTTGTACTTTTTAATTATAAACGGTGAATTTATAAAACTCACCTTTAGATAACCTTGCAAATTTAGTTATTAAAAAATTCGGTTCGGCTCTGTTTTTTTCAAAAAAAAATGGAATTATCTTATAAATTTTTATATGTGATGAGTATTTGAATTTTGCAAAAAAAAGAGAAACTTTTTGGCGGAAAAAATTTTTCAACAAAAGAAAAAGGTCTATCTTCTTTTTTATCATTAAGTTAACGAAAATAGAAAATCCGAGAGCGGTTGTTGTTGATAACTTTTTGCCTTTTTGGTTTGGAATAAGAGAGGCAATTCTATATTTTTGTGCCGCCTAAAAGAAATTTCGGATTCGCTGCTGAGCTTTGGTAAGTTTTTCAAAATGGGCGACTTTGATATTTGAAAAAAGTATGGTGATTTTCTTTTTGAGAAAACTTTTATTGGAATAGAATTGTTTAAGTTGTTGATTCGTAGAATGTTAAATTTTTAAATGGGAAATTTTTCGGGTTTTCTTCAAGAGGAAAATATTTTTTTTGAATTTTGGCTGATTGAAATGTGCGTTGATGGTAAGCAAGAATAATAAACAAATTTACAGTCTATAAAGAACAAAACAGATTTAAAGATGGGAGATAAAGTTTATACTAACGAGGAGGCGTTTAATGCGACACTTGAGTATTTTAAAGGCGACGAACTTGCTGCCCGTGTTTGGGTCAACAAGTATGCGATGAAGGACTCCTTCGGCAATATATACGAAAGGACGCCGGACGATATGCATTGGCGTTTGGCTGACGAAATCGCTCGAGTGGAGAGCAAGTATCCTAATCCGCTCTCTTCACAGGAAATTTTTGATCTTCTGAAGAACTTCCGTTATATTGTGCCGCAAGGCAGCCCGATGTCAGGCATCGGAAATAAGTATCAGGTGGCCTCGCTTTCCAATTGTTTTGTGATAGGCATGGAGGGCAGCGCAGACTCTTACGGAGCTATTATCAAGGTTGACGAGGAGCAGGTGCAGCTAATGAAACGACGCGGCGGAGTGGGGCATGACCTCTCGCATATACGCCCGAAAGGCTCTCCGGTGAAAAACTCGGCGCTCACGTCAACAGGGCTTGTGCCTTTTATGGAACGCTACTCAAACTCCACGCGCGAGGTGGCGCAGGACGGGCGTCGTGGCGCTCTTATGTTGAGTGTCTCCATTAAGCATCCGGACTCAGAGTCTTTTATCGACGCAAAGATGACCGAAGGAAAGGTTACAGGGGCGAATGTCTCTGTGAAGATTGACGATGAGTTTATGAACGCGGTTCTGAACAAGACCGAGTATGTGCAGCAGTTCCCTATAAATTCTGATAAGCCTGATGTGATTAAGAAGATTGACGCGTCGGCGTTGTGGAAGAAGATTGTGCATAACGCATGGAAGTCGGCCGAGCCGGGCGTGCTTTTCTGGGACACTATCATCAGAGAGTCTGTGCCGGATTGTTATGCGGACCTGAATTTCCGGACTGTCTCAACTAATCCGTGCGGCGAAATACCTTTGTGCCCTTATGACAGCTGCCGTCTGTTGGCTATAAATTTGTACTCTTACGTAAAGAATCCGTTCACTCCTGAGGCAATGTTTGATTTTGCTCTTTTTCGTCAGCATGTACGTGTGGCTCAGAGAATTATGGACGATATAATCGACCTTGAACTTGAGATGATTGACAAAATTCTGAAGAAGGTTGATTCTGACCCTGAGTCTGACGAGGTGAAGCAGACTGAGCGCAATCTGTGGCTTAAGATAAAGAAGAAGTCGGCGCAGGGAAGGCGTACTGGTGTTGGCACTACGGCAGAGGGAGATATGCTTGCGGCCTTGGGACTCACTTACGGAACGGCCGATGCGATAAACTTCTCCGAACGTGTGCATAAGACGCTGGCTGTGGAGGCTTACCGCTCGTCTGTGGAGATGGCAAAGGAACGCGGAGCTTTTGAAATATATGATGCGAAGAGGGAACGGAACAATCCGTTTATTAACAGATTGATGGAAGCTGACCCTTCGCTTTATGCTGAAATGCAGGAGTTCGGGCGTAGAAATATTGCGTGTCTCACTATTGCGCCTACCGGAACTACAAGCTTGATGACCCAGACTACATCGGGCATTGAGCCGGTCTTCTTGCCGGTGTATAGACGACGCAGAAAGGTGAACCCTAACGATGAGGACGTGCAGGTCGATTTTGTCGATGAAATGGGCGATTCTTTCGAAGAATATGTTGTTTTCCACCATAAGTTCGTCACATGGATGGAGCTTAACGGATATGACCCAAATAAAAAATATACGCAGGAGGAGATTGACGAAATAGTTGCGAAGTCTCCGTACTACAAAGCTACAACGCATGATGTTGACTGGCTCGAAAAGGTGCGTATGCAGGGCAGGATTCAGAAGTGGGTGGACCACTCTATCAGCGTCACGATAAATGTGCCGGAGGATGTGGACGAAGAGCTTATAGGCACTCTGTATGAAGAGGCTTGGCGTTGCGGATGCAAGGGCATCACTGTCTATAGAGAAGGCTCTCGCGCCGGTGTGCTGCTCTCTACTAAGAAGGAGGAAAAGGCTGAACCTGCTGTTCCGGCTTTTGACCAGCCTCGTCCGAAGGAACTTGAGGCGGATGTGGTGCGTTTTCAGAACAACAAGGAGAAATGGATCGCGTTTGTGGGACTCCTGAACGGAAAGCCTTACGAGATATTCACTGGCTTGGCTGATGACGAGGACGGACTGCTTATTCCTAAGTCTGTGCAGAACGGAAAGATTATACGAAATGTTGACGAGGTGCTTGGCCGTAGCAGATATGACTTCCAGTACTCTAACCGCAGAGGCTACAAGACCACGATTGAGGGACTTTCTTACAAGTTTGACCCTGAGTATTGGAATTACGCGAAACTGATTTCTGGAGTGCTCCGTTACGGAATGCCGATAGATCAGGTTATAAAGCTTGTGAGCGGTTTGCAGTTGGGCAGCGGCTCTATCAATAACTGGAAGAATGGCGTTGAGCGCGCGTTGAAGAAGTATGTGCCGGACGGAACTGAGGCAAAAGGCGCTGTGTGTCCTAATTGCGGACAAAAAACCTTGAAGTATCAGGAAGGTTGCCTGATATGCACGAACTGCGGCACTTCTAAATGCGGATGATGAAATTTTGTCATCACAATATCTTACCGCCCGACATCAGTATGGATGCCGGGCGTTTTTTTGTGTCCCGACTTTTCCGCACTTGCACCAATCTGCATGAATTGATGCCATAAAGTTACCGTTGCTTTTATTTTCCCAAGAAGCAAATTTCTATAGCAATGTTTCTATTGTCGGTCGGTAAGTCGAAAAATAATAGGGTTACGATAAGGAATGTAGGCAATGTTGGAAGAAACAGTATTCATATCAACCATTTCCAAACGTGGGTTTTCTAGCCTGACGAATAAATTACTTAACAATTCATCATTTATTTGAATCCTTTTTGTATCTTTACGTTTGAAAAATTGTCAAAATTTCAAAGGTGAATGGTTGATGAATATTCTATAGATTCAAGAAGAATTTACTGATTTCTTAAAAGATGGTGTTGATGGTATTGAAAATTATATATCAGGTAAAATTAAAGAATTTGAGGAGCAATGAGAAAAGTATTAGAAAAAATATTAATTAAACTTCTGAAAATATTAGCCATTGTTAATTTTTTCATTAACCCTATTTGTTTTTATTTTGAGTTATATGATTCACTGACTTTTTTGTCTG
>CALGHE010000092.1 GCA_937915765.1 uncultured Bacteroidales bacterium
GCGCGCCAATCGTCTCGGACGGCAAGGTGTATGTTTTCAGCCGTGGCGCCGGCGAGCTGCGCGTGTATGAGCTGTAAACAGTCCTTGCAAAACGTGCCGTCCACACATAGGACATCACACACAATACGTATGGCGCGTTTGGCAATTTACAAAAAAAGAGACGTAGCGCATGTGCACTACGTCTCTATAATATTTATTCCGCATCATCGTCGAACCTGCGTTTTTTGAAAGGTCTGTCTTCTCGGTCGAAGCGTCTGTCACGGCCCTCTCTTCTGCCTCCGTCACGACCCCAGCCCTGACGCTGGTCATCATCACGAGACCTGAAGCGGCGGCCTTCGCCATTCTCCCTGCGTTTTCTGAACTTTTCTTTCTCCTCTCTATATCGTTCTCTTTCAGCAAAAAACTTATGACGTTCATTTCTGTATTCGGCCAGCAAACGCTCCTCCTTGCTTTCATACTGCTGTTCGCCATCTCCGTCATCAAAACGGCTCCTTCGGTCGTTAAATCCGTCGTTATCCCTGCGGCTATAACGGTCGAAACCATCACCTCTTCTTCCAAAACCGCCCTCACGCCGGTCTCTGTCATTAAAGCCCCGGTCATCACCCAAGCGTCTTCTTCCAAAGCCTTCGCCATTCTCTTCCCTTTCACGGAAGAATCTTGCACGGTCTTTGCGGTCGCCCTTCGCAAACGGTCTTTCCTCTCCCTCTTGCTCGTCAAAACCAAGTTCCTTTCGTTCCCTCACAAAATCATTTCTGCGACCTGCAAACATCTCGTATTTTCTGAACTCGCACTCGATACCGCCATTCAGCAGCTCATATCTTTCAGACGGAGCCAATCCTATTCTTTGTGTAATTTCATTCGGCACGGTAATAACCCAGACCGTCTTTCCTGTAAAGTCATGCTTTAGCTTAGAGCCAATTTCAGAATAAAGTTCTCCTAAATCCTTAGAGCCGATACGTTCTCCATAAGGAGGGTTAAATATAACGAAAGCGTTGTCGGACTGCACTTTAAGTTCCTGAATCGGGCACACTTTCAGATGCACGTATTTAGACACGCCGGCGCTCTTCACGTTTTCTTCCGAGATAGAGATAGCCTTACGCAAAATATCAGAGCCGTATATCTTATGTTCAAACTCACGTTCCTGCGACTCATCGTTATACAGTTCATCAAACAGTTCCTGGTCAAAGTCCGGCCACTTTTCAAAAGCGAATCCCGGTCTGTATATGCCAGGCGGGATGTTAAGCGCAATCATCGCAGCCTCTATCAGAATAGTTCCGGAGCCGCACATAGGGTCAATCAGGTCGCTCTGTCCGTCCCAGCCAGCAATGAGCAGCAAACCAGCAGCAAGCACTTCGTTTATAGGAGCCTCGGTCTGACCAACTCTGTAGCCTCGCTTATGCAGAGATTCGCCAGAGCTGTCAAGAGAAATTGTGCATTGGTCGTGAGCAACATGAATGCTAACCTGAATATCCGGGTTATCAATACGGACAGACGGACGCTTGTCGCACTTCTCGCGAAAATGGTCTGCAATAGCATCCTTCACCTTATAGGAGAGGAACTTTGAATGTTTAAATATTTCAGAATAAACCACGGCGTCAACCGCAAAAGTTTTCGAAGGGTCCAGATACAGACTCCAGTCCAGCTGCTTAACCTTGTTGTACACATCATCAGCATCCTCCGCCTGAAATTTAAATATAGGTTTCAAAATACGCAAAGCGGTACGGCAACAAAGGTTCGCCTTGTACAACATTTTCAAATCACCCTTGAAGGAAACGCCGCGACGCAAAATTTCGACGTCATCTGCGCCCAGATTGATAAGTTCCTTCGCCAAAACCTCTTCCAGCCCCTGGAATGTTTTGGCTATCATTTCAAATTTTTCTTTGCTCACGAAAATAAAGTATTAATAATCTGCAAAGATAGTTGATTTAAATTAGTTTTTGCCATCTGACAAATCATTTTTTTATAATACATCTAAAAAAAGTTTGCCTTTTGTAATTTTCCGCTCAATTTCAAGCCTTTTTATCGCCCTTCTTATTTTTTAATTCGCCAAAAACTTGAATGATTAAAAAAAATCATTACCTTTATTGCAGTTCTGAAGATGGAGGCTCTGTCCGATACAGAAACCGATACGCCTCCGCATGAGACAGACAACGATTTGAAGTGTAACTAAATAATATATTCAGGAGGATTTGCCATGAAAACAAACATGATAGAAATTTTCTGCAAAAACAATAACCAGACAAGGAAATTTCCTGCAGGAATCAGCTTGCTGGAAATCTACAAAGAGCTTGACCTCAACCTTGAAAACGGAGTTTTAGCAGCACGCGCGAACAATAAGGTCAAGAACCTGAAGTTCTGCGTTTACAAACCAAAGACCGTTGAATTTTTCGGAATAGAGACAGCCTCCGGAATGAGGTGCTTTGTACGCTCCCTGTGTTTCGTGCTGTACAAGGCTGTCCATGATTTGTACCCTGACGTGACACTGCGAATGGAACACCCTATCTCGAACGGTTACTACTGCACCATGCAAGGGCTTGAGAAACCGCTCACCGAGGCCGATGTGAATGTCATAAAGGAGAAGATGCACGAGTTCGTCATTCGAGACATACCTTTCTCCATGAACGAAATCACGACGGACGAGGCCGTATCTATATTCAAGGCCAACCATGCCAACGACAAAGTCAAACTGCTCGAAAGTTTCGGCGAGCTGTACACTCCTATATACGAGCTGGAGGGACTGCACGACTACTATTACGGTTCTCTCGTGCCTTCTACAGGCTTTCTCACCATCTTCGACTTGAAACTTTTCAATGACGGCATCCTTTTGCAAGTGCCAGACAAGAAAAATCCAAAGGAGGTTGAGAAATTTGAACTTCAGCCAAAACTTTTCGAAACTTTTGCTGAGCACAACCGATGGAACAAGATTCTTGGGCTTGAAAATGTGGGCGACTTGAATTTTGCTATAAAGAAAGACAAAAACGCCTCAACACTGATTAAAGTGGCAGAGGCATTGCAAGACAAAAAGATTGCTCAGATTGCAGACATGATTTCGGATAGACCTGACGCAAAGATTATCCTCGTGTCTGGGCCATCGTCTTCCGGAAAGACTACATTCAGCAAAAAACTCAGCGTGCAGCTCTATGTCAACGCTCTCAAACCGATAGCCTTGTCGTTAGACGACTATTTCGTGCCTCGCGAGCTGACACCTTTGGACGAAAACGGAAATTACGATTTCGAGTCGCTCTACGCCTTAGATTTAGAGTTGTTCAACACTCAGCTGAAACAGCTTCTCAACGGCGAGGAGGTTGAGCTGCCTACATTCGATTTCGGCTCCGGCTCTCGCGTGTACAAAGGCAACAAAGCCAAACTGAACAAAGACAACATCTTGATAATAGAGGGCATTCACGCTCTGAACCCTAATCTGACGATGCAGATTCCGGACAAAAACAAATTCAAGATTTACGTGTCGGCACTCACCACAATATCCCTTGACAATCACAACTGGATTCCGACAACGGACAACCGTCTGATACGCCGCATAGTCCGCGATTACAAATACAGAGGATATTCGGCAGAAGACACCATAAACAGATGGGACAGCGTGCGAGACGGCGAGACAAAATGGATCTTCCCTTATCAGGAAAATGCAGATGTAATGTTCAACTCTGCACTCCTGTTCGAACTTGCTGTTCTGAAAAAGCACGCAGAGCCGATTCTGCTCGAAGTGCCTCAGTCCAGCTCCGCTTACTCAGAAGCGTACAGACTGCTCAAGTTCTTGCGTTACTTCACTCCGATTCCAGACAGCGAAGTTCCGTTCACATCTTTGCTGCGCGAATTTTTAGGAGGAAGCACGTTCAAATATTAAGGTGACGTTTCTGCCAGTTAAACAGATATGGTTTAAAGCGTTCGTGGCGAATTTCATAATATGAGAACCACGAAAAGTAACTTTTGTAAGTTGCTTTAATTGCAAACGGTGAATTTATAGAACTCACCTTTAGATTGTCAGAAAACAAAAATTCAACACGCCGCTCCATTTTAGGGGTGGCGTTTCTTTGCAAGGAAAATATTGATTCGTATTTTTGCAAGCACAAAAAAAGGAACGTAATGAAAAGAATTTTTTTGATAGGATACATGGGATGCGGAAAAACGACCACAGGAAAACGCATCGCAAAAAAATACGGGCTTCAGTTCGTCGATTTGGACCAATACATAGAAAAACGTTTTTTCAAATCCATAACCCAGATATTTGCAGAAAAGGGGGAAGACGAGTTTCGCAAAACAGAACGCAAAATGCTCGAGGAGGTCGCCAGCTTTGAAAATGTGGTCATCTCAACAGGCGGAGGAGCGGCGTGTTTTTTTGACAACATAGACTTTATGAACAAATGCGGCGAAACCGTTTATCTGAAAGGTTCCGCCGAAGCTCTGTTCGAATATCTGCGCAACGCAAGTCAGGACAGGCCTCTTCTGAAAGACAAATCTCCGGAAGAGATGCTGCAATTCATAAAAGAAAATCTGGGCAAACGAGAACCTTTTTATGCAAAAGCAAAGCATACGATTGACTCTCGCGACATGAGCGACACTCTTTTTGACCAAATTTGCAAATAAATCTTAATGAGCAGAAACAAAACACACATCCCTCCAGAAACAGCATTGCTGAAGCAAACCGCGCTGCTCACCAAAGAGTATGAGCACGAAAAGAGCGAATACCTCGACAAAACAAAAAAACAGAGTATCGAGGCTCGTGTCAAAAAAGGTGTTTGCTGGTTTCCGATTGCTTTTCACCGAAGTTATTACAACTCTTTGAATCAA
Organism: uncultured Bacteroidales bacterium; assembly: GCA_937915765.1. Classification (GTDB taxonomy): domain Bacteria; phylum Bacteroidota; class Bacteroidia; order Bacteroidales; family Paludibacteraceae; genus RGIG9379. The sequence goes on from CALGHE010000092.1 coordinate 4,810, forward strand.
TTTGTCGCAGAGGTTTCATGCCAAGATTGCGACAACGAAAACTGTGAATTCGAATACGGGAAACAGGTATGTTTTATCTCTCAAAATTATAACGGAGAAGAAAAGGTTTTCACGTTCTCTTCTAACGTAAGTTATGTTGACGGGAACCGTATGGTCATTGTGCTTCCCGGGCAGTCTGCTCTCGACGCACTAAAAAGTCTGCCCAATGTTGGTGTCCAGATTTATTTTGACGAAACAAGTTACCAATGCATGTTCCGTGCGCTGCAGGAGACCATAAACGCGAAGGGGAACAGGCTCGCAGTCCTTAAAGAGACACTGCTCGGCACGACAAACCCCACATTCAGAGAAAACTACCCCGTACGCATGCCATGGATAAACAGGTCGCAAGAGGCCGCTGTAAACAAGGTGCTTAACGCCAAAGACGTGGCAATTGTGCACGGGCCTCCCGGCACCGGAAAAACAACCACATTAGTCGAAGCTATTTATGAAACATTGCGAAGAGAAACGCAAGTGTTAGTATGCGCGCAAAGCAACATGGCTGTTGATTGGATTTCTGAGAAACTGACAGACAGAGGTGTGAACGTTCTTAGAATAGGGAACCCGACTCGCGTGACAAACAAAATGCTGTCCTTTACGTACGAGCGACGTTTCGAAAGTCACCCGATGTACAGCGAGCTATGGGGAATGCGGAAAAACGTGAGGGAATTATACTGCAAATTCAGAACAGAACAAAACAGAGGCGCGCTTAAACTGAAAATTGACAAGCTCAAGGAACGAATAGCCAGTCTCGAATACGAAATAAACGAGTCTTTATTCGGCGAAGCGAGGGTTATCGCCTGCACCCTCGTCGGCTCTGACAACAAAATACTTTCAGGCAGACGCTTCTCCTCCCTTTTCATCGACGAAGCAGCACAGGCCTTAGAGGCTGCCAGCTGGATAGCTATCAGGAAGGCAGACCGGGTAATATTTGCGGGAGACCATTGTCAACTGCCGCCAACTATCAAATGCTACGAAGCAGAACGGGCCGGACTCGGCATCTCTTTGATGCAAAAAGTAGCAGAACACAAGCCAGACTGCGTCTCTCTGCTCACAACTCAGTACAGAATGAACGATGAAATCGCACAATTCTCATCGTCCTGGTTTTATGACGGCAAACTAAAATCTGCACCCGAAGTAAAAGAGCGAAGCGTATTGGATTTTGACACATCTATTGTGTGGTTTGACACAGCCGGCACTGACATTGCAGAAGAGACAGTTGGCGACTCCTTCGGGAAAATTAACAAAAGTGAAGCAAAGCTTTTGCTAAAAGAGCTCACCAAATACGTAGAACAAATCGGGCCGACAAGAGTTTTAGACGAGAACATAGACATTGGCATAATATCTCCATACAAAGCGCAGGTCTATTATTTGCGTCAACAGATAAAACAAACACCCGGTCTGAGACCCGTGCGAGGACAACTAAGCATAAATACGGTCGATGGATTTCAAGGACAAGAGAGAGACGTCATATTCGTCAGCATGGTAAGAGCCAACGAAAAAGGGCAGATAGGCTTTCTGAACGACTTGCGTCGCATGAACGTAGCCATGACAAGGGCACGTATGAAACTGGCCATTTTTGGCAACTCCGACACCCTCACTAAACATGCGTTTTATAAAAAGCTATATGACTATGTTCTCAAACACGGGAAAATAACAAAGGTAACTTTTGCAGATTAGGCCGAGATGATTTACAGAAATTGCCTAAAAAACAGAAGAGACAAATGAGCAAGATACTATATAGCAAAATAATTCCTCCAAAAGGCTTTGTAGCAATAAATCTTTTCGGACTGATTGTGGTCCGGAAAGGCTTTACGCTCACCAAAACAAGCCTCAACCACGAAAAAATACACACTCGTCAGATGATAGAAATGCTCTTTTTGCTATTCTACCTATGGTACGTTATCGAATATCTGATTCGGCTCATACAATACAAAGGGGCTTTTCTTGAAGCATATCGCAACATCTCATTTGAAAGAGAAGCATACGCCATGCAAAACGACCTTCAGTACGTAAAGCGCCGAAAAATATGGGCTTGGAGATTTTTTTTGTAAAAAAACGCAAATGATTTAGTAATAAATTTTAACTTTGCAAGTTGATAAAATAAAGCAAACTCAAATGAAAACTGACTTTTTAAAGAAATTTAGAGATTATTTCGGACAATTGGCATCAGACAAAAACACTCTGATTGTACTAGCCTTGTTCTTACTAACATTTGTCATAAAGAACGTGATGTTTTATTATGACATAGACTCAGAAGACAATCCTTACAAAATAAATGCGACAGCTATTGCTCTGTATTTTTTCATAGGTCTATTTATTGCAAGTTTGTCGCTATTTTGCAAAAACAAATACGGACTCATACTCGTATCGTTACTGTACGACGCATGGCTTTTGTCCAATTTGTGGTACTTCCGCTGTTACAACGACCTGCTCACACACTGGAACCTGCAATGTGTAGGAAACATGAATGGCATTTGGGACTCTGTCCTCATATACATAAACGGAGCAGACTTCTTTTACATTGCTATTTCTGTGGCATTCATATTGGCGTGCATCTTTTTGAAAGGCAAATCCAAACACACAGGCTTCGCCATCGCATTCGCAATAATGTCCGTTTTAATCTCCTTGCCATTAATAAACGCACAAGTAAATGAACTAAAGAAATCTCCTTACATAGAAAAGGATTTGACTATCAATATATTTGATGAGAATTATAATATTCCGTTTTATAATTTTATGGCAAAGGGGAATCGGTTCTATGCAATCAAATTCACTCCATTATTGCACTTTATAAATCAGTTCGAAAATTGTTTTTCATCCTCATACAAAAATATTAAATTCGAGGACAGCGAATTTGAAAAATATATTAATGGTTCACCTAATGCTGAACCTCGTTGTAACGTGCCTAATGTCATCATAATTCTTTTTGAAAGTTTAGAAGAATGGACAATCAACAAAAAAGTGGGAAATTTTGAAATAACTCCCAATTTAAATAGACTTGTCAAAACAGACAATGTTCTGTTTTCTGACAAAATGGCAGTTCAAGTGTATCACGGGCACTCCTCTGATGCACAACTTTTGGTAAACACTGGGTTATGCCCTATTTTGGAAGGGGCTGTTGCAAATAGGTTTTTCATGAACGAATTCCCTAGTCTAGGGGAAGCGTCAAAGCTTCCAAACCGCAAAACTTTTATTCCGACAGACCACACTATGTGGAATCAAGACAAAATCACAAATGCATATGACTATAACAACTTATTTGCAAGATTTTGCAGTGATAGGGAATTGTTTTTTCATGTCGATGAGTACATTGACTCTACTGTAAATGAAGGCTTTTTTGTTCAAATCGCTACTATGGCTTCTCATGCCCCCTTCAAGCCTTTTTCGGACTCATCATCTTTAAATATTCCAAGCAACATGTTGCCAACTAAATTGGAGCTCTATATCAAAAGCGTAAATTATACCGATGCTGCATTAGCAAATATTGTTGACAAAGTTATGAATGACGAAAAGTATGCGAATACAATTGTTATTATCATGGGAGATCATGCCGTTTTTTCCAACAACGACAGAACTAACTTTCAAAAATTTTTCGACTTAGAAAACACAGAATTTAACATTGGAGTTGGATATGTTCCATTTATTTTGTACTCAAAATCATTAATAAAATCCTCAAAAAAATTAGGCTTATGCTATCAATCTGACGTATATCCTACGGCATTGTCCCTAATCAACGATGATTATTATTGGAAAGGTTTTGGGATCAACTTACTAAAAGACAGCATCCGTCCATATAATGTGGGAGAAATGACTGCAATATCAGACAAACTAATTAATGGAAACTTTTTTAAACAAATAAACAAATGAATAAATTACTTCTTTTTTTCGTAGCTGCTATATCTTTGACAGCGTGTTCCTCTTCTGACAAAAACACAGAAGAGAAAGTTCTGACTCAATCACAGCAAACTGATTGCAACGGAGCTTATGTGAAAAAATATGATTTTACATCCGCTGACATCACAAACCACGTTTCATTAACAGGATTTGCAGGTGTTGAAGTTGGTAATGGCTCCTGGACCTGCGAAAACGAGGCCATCATTGATATGCCTTGGGAAACTGGATCTACGGCAACAATCTCAATGAACGTTACTCCTTTTGTCACAAACTCTCATAAAATTGACGTTGAAGTATACATTGAAGATGTTCTATATGAAATTTGGAAATTTGACAGTTATTTTTCCGAAACCAAAAATATGTTTGTAAAACCATCAAATGTAACAGATGACGTTATATCTCTTAAGTTTTCAATTAAAACTCCTAAATCTCCTGCTGAATTAGGATTAAACTCTGACGTTCGCAAACTAGGACTATTCTTTGAGAAAATAACCGTTTACGGATTCAAAGAATAAGAAAGAAGCATCTCACAATATAAAATGCCCTAGAAGTACTTTAAGTTTCTTTTAGGGCATTTATATTTACGCCATATCACCTTCCTATCAAATTCATAAACTCCTCCCTAGTCTTAGCCGTATTAAAAATGCCAGTAAAATCAGATGTTGTTGTTACCGAATGCATTTTCTCTACGCCTCTCATCTGCATACACATGTGCTGAGCCTCAATAACAACCATTACTCCAAGCGGATCTAATGTTTCTTGGATACAATCCTTTATCTGCGTTGTCAGGCGCTCCTGAATCTGCAACCGCCTTGACAGAATCTCCACTACGCGAGCTATCTTGCTCAACCCTGTTATTTTCTTATTAGGTATGTAGGCCACATGAGCCTTGCCAAAAAAAGGCAAGATATGATGTTCGCAAAGAGAATAGAAATCAATATCCTTGACAATCACCATCTGCTTGTAATCCTCCTCAAAAATCGCAGATTTCAGCACATCTTTAGGGTCTATTTTATACCCGTACGTGAGAAACTGCATCGCCTTAGCCACTCGTTCCGGCGTTTTAAGCAGGCCTTCCCTCTCCACATCTTCTCCAAGTTCTGTCAGAATCTGACGATATAAAGGGGTTAAGGTCTCCGTTTTTTCTTTATCCGGATACTTAGCCAAATCCCACGGCTTTATCTCTAAACTGTCCATCTGCATTCGTTTTTTGAATTACTTCTTTGCCTTCTTCAGCTCTTTTTCCAATTCCACATCTCGAACTTCATCATCTTTTATGACATAAATCTCCGATGCGAAATCAGGGAAATCAGTCTTCAAAGAAGAAGCAAGCACCAGAGCGTCCGCATAATTGCGAAAATCGCCCACTCGCAATCGCCAGAACGGAGACGCGAACGTCACATAAGAAGACAGTTCCTTATATTTCTCTTTTACAAGTTTCTCCCTCTCAAAAGCCTCCGACTTAGACAATTTCTGCTTATTTCCCATATAAATCTGAACTCTGAAACCTGAAATAACTACATTTCCCTGAGCGTCAGTATCATTATTTTTTTTCTCTAGAAGCACTTTCATATTCGGATGCTGACTTATAGCAACAGAACCTTGTCCGGCTTCTTTTTTGCTTAAAGTTTCAAATATATCCTGATTCACAAATTTTGGCGCATTGGTTGCCGTATTTTTGGCTGTTTTCACATTTTTTGTCTGCGCGCGCACAGGAGCTATCACGGCAAGCCCACCCACAGACAGCAACAACCCAAACACTATTTTAGAAAACACTTTCATATTCATATTAATTTATGTCGAACAAAATTAAGCAAATATAAGCAACAATATCAAATATTTGAAAAAAGCAAATGAAAATTTCTATTCCTTCTTTCTAAAAAGAACTTCCAACACAAACATCATCGTTTTTTGCGTTGGGTTTAAAATAATATTTTGAATAACAAAACTTGACAATAAACTAACTACTAACGTAGCTAACAACATCAACACAAAATAAACAATATAAGGGAAAGTACAATCCTCATACGGGAACTCTTTTGTTAAATTCGTCAAAACAAGCCAATGAATCAAATAAATTTGAAAAGAATATTTCCCTATAAATATCCAAACTCCATCTATTCTAACTGTACAGAAAGAATAAACATCTCTCAGTAAAACATAAAGCATGCAACTAAAGAATGTATACGTAACTGCAATGTCATGAATGCCTAAACTATACATTGAATATTGCTTTTGCAAAATAATCAAGATTGCAGATACAATACCTAAGCTCAAAACCACTTTTTTCTGTTTTTTTGTAGAAGAAAGCCTGTCAATACACCCTCCTATATAGAAATAAATACTCCATTCGGCCAAAGGGCACGTCCATTTTGAATACAATTCAAAATAGGGCAAATAAGCAGACAATGCATTAAAAAACAACACTATACCAATAAAAATAATCAAACCTAAATCTGACGTTTTCTCAAATATCTTTGACATGAACGGAGATATAAGTATATTCCCAACCAAAACATATAAAAACCAAAAGTGTATACCTTGAAAATCAGCCAAAATATTTAACAAATATTTATACCCAATATTACCAAAAGAAGACTCGCTATCCCATAGTTGATAAATGGTTTGTATAAACATATACAAAAGCATCGGCAAGAAAAGATACACTATTTTTTTCACATAGAAAGTTAAATATTCATCATTGCTGTTAATAGTTGTATTTAGTGCAAATTTACCTGCTAAAAAGAAAAACAGTGGATTACAACAAGAAAAAAATAAAGATAGAACATCATATGACAACGATTTTGCAGACGAGTCATAAGTGAATCCTAACACATGGCAACAAATAACCAAAATGGCCGCTGTTGTTCGCACGAACTCATATTTTACATTTCTATTTTTTCTTTTCAGTAATACAGATTCCTTCTTCGTTTCTTTTCCCTTAAAAATAAAAAAATATAAAGAAACAACCAGAAAAAACACAAAAGACAAAACGACCAAAAATTTATTCAAAACACTATAAGGTTCTTCCGATTTAACACTTATTGCTGAAAAAGACACGAAAGAATCCAATCCATTTATAGAAATAGACAATCTTTCTCCCTCTTCTGTCAATGATAGTATGTCATTCTGAAAGGAAATGTCACTCAAACGCAATCTTTTCTTTTCCAACCCACTAACAGACAAATCTGAGATAACAATACTTTCTGCCGTATTATTAAAATCTATTCTAATCGAATAAACATAAGACTCTGGTATACTAAACAAAACCGTATTTGACACATTAGGCACCAACAAGTTTGAACGTACTACTTTTGCCTCTGAAAAGCCTTCCTCTGCATTAGTTGTATAATAACAATCTATCGTCATATCAGTTGGTACTTCTACCTTAAACTCCACTTTTATCGGAGGGTAAACAGTCTCTCTAAAAAGACGACTAAAACACAACGTCAATATCGTTGCCGTTACAATAGAGGCTACAAAAATCTTTTTCATTTTACAACATTTTTTTATTGAAAATATCGGATGCAAATTCCACAATCCAATACCAGGCCACAAATTTAATATTTTTACAAGCAACTTCCATGAAGTTGCAAGTTGAATTTACATATTTTTTAGTTTACTCTATGTTTTTTTTAAAAAAAAATTGCAAAAAGAACTAACTATCACTCAAAGAACTACTATCTTTTATCAACTAGCAAGAGCGAAACTATAAAAAATGTTTAAAGAACTCTTCTTTAGGAGCGGAAAAATTCAATTTTTCTCTCGGTCTTAAATTGTACTGTAAAAAACGAAGTGCAAGCCTGTTTAAAAAATTTTTTTAATATTTTGTTAAACATTAGAAAACAGAAGGCTATTTGAATCATGGCTACTGCTGTTTCCGCATGAAACTCATAGCCAATAGTCAACCTTCTAAAGTTTTCCAACCAAGCGAAGGACCTTTCTACAATCCGCCTTTGGGGGTACCTCTTTGAATTTCGATGGGCGCTCGTCAGGACGAAACTCCACCTCCAACTCGCACCCCAAAGTGGCTTTTAGCATATTGGACAAAAGCTTGCCTCTGTAACCGCCATCGGCGATGATTTTAGCAAGTCGAGGAAACTTAAACCTCATATCTTCAAATACTTGCAAAGCTCCGACGCTGCCGTGAATGTTGGCCTCGTGGACTACAATAGCAAGCAGAATGCCTAATGTGTCAACGACCAAATGCTGTTTCCGACCTTTTATTTTCTTGTTGCCGTCAATGCCTCTGCATCTGTCAACGTGGTGTGACGTTTTAACGCTTCTGGAATCAATCAGACCCAAACTAAGACATTTTGCACGTCCTAACATGACGCGCAACCAGATGTGCAATTTGAAAAACAGCTCATCAAAAACGCCTTCGTTCTTCCATTTCGAGAAATAGTAGTAAACGAGGCTGTAAGGAGGAAATCCTGGGGAAGCCTCCTCCACTGACAACCTGTTTTCAAGAGGTGACAAATTGCGTTTACTACGTTTCCGAGAGGGCATTTGCGCTTTCGCACTTGCACATCTAAAATTTTTTCTATACCTACCACTGATTATCAGTGAGATTTGTTGGATAACGATTCATTCCTTTATTGTTTTGCACCCTTAAAGTTACGGAAAATATCCACTTATCAAACTGATAATCAATATAAAGTGTGACTCCGAGAGGTTTTTTAGTCCACTCAAATTTGTTTTGGATTAAATTTAAACAACTTCTTATAAAATAACAATATAGTTCCAACCACACATATCTCCAATAATTCCGCAATAATGAAACTATATGCAGCTCCATATACACCATATCTCGGAAGAGAGAAATAAGTTATACAGACACATACTGTCGACACAAATATACCTACATAAGGTGCATGTTTCTGTAACTGCATCCCATATAAACCCTGAACTGTAAGAAAACTAGCAACCATTACAAGAAATGGTAAAATAGAAAATAATCGCAACAAAGGTTTTGCCTCCCCAAAATTCCCTTTCAATAAAAAATCAACAATAAAATCCGATGCCAAAAATACAAATCCACTCAAAATCAAAGATAAAAGACCAACGACAATAAAACATTTTTTGAAAAAAATCCAGCCCAATTCCCTTGACTCATTAAATTTACGACTAATCATTGGAAACAAAGCTACACTGACAGGCATATTTGTAACCATTAATATTGCCGAAATTATACGATGTGCCCCTGAATAAACTCCTGTATCATAATCTGTTAAGAATGTTCCAATCAACGTTATTCCTGACGTTGCGTAAAAAGCCACAAATAAATTGTTAACAAATATAGGAAATCCCTTTTTTAATATTTTCTTTTCAAAGTCTTTTTGCTGGGCAATGTAACCTAGTTCATATTTTTTTATAACATAAAAGAAGGAAAAAAAACCCACAACTACATAACTTAGGGACAATATCAAAATATAATACCTATAATCCGCAGGTTCATTAATAATCAATACAATGAGAACTGCGCCTAACAATTTAATCACAAAATTAAACATTGCCATACTAAACATTTTTTCCATTCCTTGAAAAAACCAGGTTGGAAAAAGCACAAAACCAATATTAATCAGAGATGCATAAAAGAACAGCAATCCATCTTCTTGTATTTTATCATAGAAAAAACTACTTACAAACAATAAAGCAAAAGAAATCAACAAGAGTATTGCTTTTTGTCGGATAACAGACCAAAATATCTGTCTTAACTTTATTTTATCATCTTTATTAATTGCCACATCTTGAGTTGCAGAATATTCAAATCCGAAATTCACAAGAATAGTCAAATAAGATATGACATTCTGCGCAAATACAGCCTTACCAAACACATCTACATCCAAAGCCTTTGTTACAAAAGGTATAATAAGAACGGGAATCAAACAATTCGCGGCTTGGACTATTCCAAGCGACATCATATTTGATAATAACACAGACTGCCCTTTTATTTTATCAAAAAGTTCCATTCTATTCCTCTGTAAATTTAGGATTCACAAATATAGCACAACCCTGAATCTTATCCAAAAAAAAGCAACTATCTACTTTTGTATACAGAAACACAATTTGATTTCCTACTGGCAATTCAATCTCTAAATTCTGCCATTTTCCTTTATCCTCCATATTATAATAACACGATGCCAATTTCAACGCAGAATCTCTTCGATTGCTAGGTTCTGTACTAACTCTAACCCACTCACCATTAAAATCACTCGAAACAAAACAATCTACCGAAAATTTCCTTTGCTTATCTTTATCTGTTGTCCTATAATACGCTGCCATTTCATAAAAGTAAGAAGCCCCATCATGAAAAAACTTGCGTTTCTGATTACGGTCTACAATTTCAGTTACTGTTGCATCTTTGCAATCTACCGGCAAACGTTTTATTGCACTATTTTTCTCTTCCGCCCTATTTAAAACATAATAGGGAGTCTCATTTGATCTATAATCAAAAAAACATAAAATATAAATCGCTACCGCTACTATCGTAAATACAACATAAACATACCCAACCGCATTATTACTTACGGTCGTATTTTTATCTTTATCTTTTATACAATGCAGGTCTAACAATAACAAAGCAAAACCAAGCGATAAAGCCCCATGATAACGACCAATAGCCTCTTCCACCATAAACACTAATGAAAACAAAATCATAGACATGATCGCAAAAAATCTTTTATCTCTATTCCTTTCTGAGGGTATTGCTAAAGACAACAAAAGGAATAAGCACAAAGCTAATCCTGGCAATCCTGCATCCAACCAAGATCCTATATATTGGTTATGAATACCATATTGATAAAAATAGCACAACTCATGCCCATCCTTTTTATACTGTTCAACCAATTCATCACTCCAGTTAGCGCATCCAAATCCTACAACTGGATGCTCAGCCACAAGTTTTTTTGCACTATCCCATATCATCAAACGAGGATCATCAAATTTATTCTCCCTCAATTCGTCCATCGTATGCGAAAAACGCGATGGGATAATAAAAAAAAGAGCCATAACACCTAACCCTACAGCAAAAATAGACAAGCTAGCTTTAATGCTATTTTTGAATAACAGCAGGACAAATAATAATATATTAAGTATAATAACAAGAGTTATTATTCGAGAATTATTTATTACAACAAAAAAGAATGACAGCAATATAAAACACACATACAAAGCCCGTTCTCCCCTTCCAATTAAACCTTTTCTGTAAAGATGAATGATTCCAAATAAAGCCAACGCTATATTGACTCCAAAGTACGTCCTGTGGGTGAAAAACGAAAATATATAAGTCTGCTCCTCTATTAAACTTCTGTGCATCGATACATTTCCAACAACAAAGTATTGCCACCCAAAGAACAAGAACATAAAAATCATCGAAAAAAACGAGCCTAAAATAAAGACCCTTAACACATTCTCAAACCGAATTTCTCCAAACCCAAATAGAGAACACAAAGGTAAAATTAAGAATGGCAGCGAATTAACAAACACCTGATCTAACACTAGAAACGAATCCTCTGAATAGACCATTGTAAACAACATCAAGGCTGTATAAGCTACTGCTACAACGGATGCCAACTTGCCTTTTAAAGAAATAACGACATCTCCATTTCTCACATTAAACTTATATACAACAAAAGCTATCAGCCACAATAGCAACGCCAAACTTGACACTTTCTGAGGAAACGCAATTGAAAAAGAAAGTATATAAGTTGCACCTCTATATATTTTATCCACCACAGCCCTAATGTTTTTGACTAATCTTCCAACAATCTACCATATTCTCTATTTACTATGTTTTTTATATTTGCCATAGTAAAATTATCTCTTATCCTTTTACTAGCATTATCCGCCAATTTGTTTCTTAAAGATTTATTTGTCAGCAATTTGTCAATAGCTTCAGCAAACGCTTTCGAGTCCCTATTTGCGACTTCCAAACCTGTTTCATTTTTTACACTAACCCAATTCACACCGGAACCTTGTATTGTGAATGTAACAGACGGCAAACCCAAATACATAGCTTCCGCTAACACAACACCAAAAGCTTCATTTTTTGTGATGGAAGGAAAAGCAAATACAGATGCTGCTTTCATATACGCATAAATTTCATCATCAGGAATAACTCCTACGAATTTAATTCGTTCAATCCCCTGTCCTCGTTTTTTTAATTCGTCCGTCAAAGGACCTTCTCCTGCAATTAAAAAAACGCAGTCAGATTTAACATACTGCTCTGCCTCAATCAAATACTCAATTCCCTTATACGGCACATGACGTCCCATAAAATACACAATATCCTTACCTCCGTACTCTTCCTTTATTTTTTTGATGATACGTTCCCCTTTTTCTGTTTGAACAATCTTAGTTTCACAAATTCCATTTGGCACAACGACACATTTATCTTCAAAATTTTTCAAAGAAATTGAATGTTTCAGATAATTAGGACTCGTAACAAAGATGGAGTCTGCTCTTTTCAAAATCAGCTTCTCTATCGGAGAATATAAAAAACGAAGACTTTTCTGCTTTACTATGTCTGAATGCCAATGAACTATAAGCTTAACATCTTTATCCAAAAAAAGGGACATCACGAAGGATGCATAAGGATTCGGATGATGCAAATGCACCACGTCAGGTTTAAAATTCATCAACAATTCTTTTAGTTTCTTAACAAAAGAAAATGACAATGGCTGACTAAAGATATTTGCAAATATACCAAGACGCACAACCTCAACTCCATCAACAAATGACACTTCGTCTTTTGTTGTCGAATTGAAGCAAATAACTTTGTTTTCATACTCCGAAAGACTATCCACAACACTTTTGCAAACGTCCTCCAATCCGCCTTTATAAGGAGGATAATATTTCGATATGTGCAATACTTTCTTCTTAAGCATCAGCTACACAAGTTTTTTTATTAAAAAACTTTGGTTTCCCAAAATTGCCAAACTTAAATATGATTTATCGTTCTATTTTGTGAACGTACAAAATCTTCTTTATTGTGTTTCTCACTTTATATTTTGCAAATTCAAGAACTCCTCACCAATCTTTTGCAAAGATATAAAAAAAAAGAATACAAAAACCTATTCATAAAAAGATTGTAAGCAAAGCATTCACGACTTTTCCGACAGACAGAGGTGGCAGATAGAGATTTTCTTCCGAATCTCAAGCAACTTTTGCGAATATTTACACCTCCTCTGGACACAAACATATTTACATAAGAGAGGTGCTCAGATGACATTTTTCACAAAGTATTAATACTCTGTGCGATACTTCATGCATTAAAAATATTTAGGACAATATTGCTCCAAACCTAATTCCACAACAATTTATATTCTAAAACATAATCAGAAAGAAACACGTTGAAACAAAAAATTCCTATCCCTATAATGAAAACAATTAATTCGGATACGGCTTTAGGCTTTATGAATTTCACCAACATTGGTATTAATATAACCAGAACTGAATTGAATATTTCACTTATACGAAAAGCGAATCCTGGTATTTGCCAAAAAAATAGGAAACAACAAGTTGAAAGACAACACATATTAATGAACAAATTGATATTTTTATTCTCATCTTTCAAATTATCCTTGTATATAAAACACAAAACAATTATAAAATTCTGCAATAAAAACATCACATTAAAATAATTTATCTTAACGGCATTTAATTGTTGCAATTCTATGTAAGCCTTTAATTTGAACTGAAAATAGTCTATTGGAATCACTTTTACTAAATTTACAATATTAATTTCACACACACAAACAACAACACAAAAAGAGATAAGTATCCCCCAAATCAAAAGACTAGCCTTAACCTTTTTCAAAAGGGGCAAGATTATAGTTAAAAATGCAGAAGTATGGAAAAAAACCGCCATAAAAAATGTAAATAAATACTTTCCATACTCTTTTTTCTGCAAATAATCAATAGAAATAAACACTAAACCAATAGCAACTCCTGCTCTTACCTGAGTCAATTCTTGAAGAAAAAAAAGATTGCTAAAATAAATCATCAACGACAGATTCTTCAAATCTGTTAGCCTATATATACCTCTCAATTTAAAAAACACCCCAAGAAGAACATAAAACGAATATATTATACACAAATTAGTTTTTTCACTATTCCCTGTTTCCTTAAGCAAAGAACTAAATGCAGAATAGCTAAACTCTGTCAAAAGACTATCGTTATACTTTTGAATGTCTTCTAACAAAATAGAAAGCGATGGAGCTTTCTCATACAAAGCTCGATACGTCGTACAATCCATATTAGAATAAGGAGATCTTAGCACTGCAAAAGAGGCCAGCAAAATCCCTAATAACACAAACAATTTTTTTCGACTTTTGTCTGTCAATTTTGGTTCAAAAAGAACAAAGCCAAACACTATAATTGCAAGAATTATATACGGTGCCATAATTATCTTATTTATATCGCAGATATTATTTTCATCAACTGCTTGTAAGAATTCTGAATTGTATATTTTTCCACTTCTTTCTTTCCTCTGTTCGAGATATACTCTCGCAATTCATCATTTCTAATCGCTTCCTCTATTCTTTGAGCCAAGCATTCTGAAGATTCGGCCTTTGCTAACAACGCTGTATCTTTTTCCTTTGCATATTCTGTATGCCCTGCTATATCTGTACAAACTAAAGCACAACCACATTTCATTGCTTCTGTACATGGCAAATCCCAACCATCATTTACACTAGAAGACACATGAACACTTACGCTATTGTACAAACCACACAAATCCTCAGGCTCACAATGATAATGCACCCAGTCTGGAAGATGATCAGGCCTTTTGAAAATTCCAAACATTTCCACCGTCAATTCCGGAACCCTTTCTTTTACTAATTTCAAGGCTTCAATTCCATACTCTATTCCTTTACACTTATAAACCGAATAAAGCATGGAAACGCTAGCCGGTTTCCTTTGTTTCATTGGAACGATTTCCCTAAAACACTCACTAATTGGATTCGGCAACACAGGCACCTCTGCAAGCGTATGCTCACTAACAATACTCTTCAGATATTTTGATATAACCACATTGAAAGCATTAGTATTAAACGACTTGTGTACCAATTCTTTTTCTCCCATCCACGTTTCATATCCCTGTATAAAATTCACACACTTCCCTATAGAGCCTCCTAACTTTGCAATCTCTAACACTTCCGCCCACATTGTAATAAAATTAAAATCAGCTTTCCGTATATTGCAATCTTTAATAAAAGGAATATTAATGGTTTTTATTCTGTCATCAATACGAAACCAACTAGGTTTACTATCCCCATAAAGTATCTTTGTCCTGAGCCATCTCAACCAATGAGGAATATTGTACGACACATTTTCTATTGTCGCAACATGATAAAGATAAACGTCATGTCCATTTTCCGCAAAAGCATTTGCATATTGATACATAACCTTGTAACCTCCTACTGGTTTAAGAGATATATTAGGTATAATAAAATTAATTTTCATTCCATTTGACTTTAATCAAAACATATGATTCTAAGATAACTTTTAGACTCTTGTCTAAGCTATTCAGTTCTCCGCACTTTGCAAAGATATAAGTTTTTTTTTATTTCTTTTCCTCTTTATTACTCAAATTTACTAAAAATATCACATGGTTCTCTAATATTTTTTGTTTACCTTGCGCTTTGATATTTTAAACTACAAATTATGCGTGTTTTTTTCTTGTTTTTATTTTCCTTGCTGGTGGGGACGGCAGGGGTAGGGGCTACGGTTGCGGTGCATGACCCGTCGGTAGTTGTTGTATATAAGGATGCGGACGGAAATTCGTTCCCTGAACAAAACGAATCAAAGTCCAGAACCAAGTTTTACTATGTTATGGGCACTCAGCTGGAGGCTGCTTACTCTAAAGACTTGCTGAACTGGACGCATTTCCAGCCTTCTTTTTCCGTTAACGGCTCGGAGACAAAAGACTTTCTCAAGGTCTTTGCCGAAAGCGCGGCATGGTCTAATCATCATGACAACGCTAAAATGAAAGAAAATCTTTGGGCTCCTGATGTCATCTACAATAGAGCGTTGAAGAAATGGTGCCTCTATTTTTCTGTTAATGGCGACGACTGGCTGTCGTCCATTGCCTTACTGACCTCTGACAGAATTGAAGGCCCTTATGAATTTAAAGGCACGGTCGTATGCTCTGGAATGGATAATTTCTCGGCTGGATTGGGCAACATCGATTACAAAAAAGTGACTGGTTCCGGCCATATTGCCGGCAGGTATATGAAAGATGGAAAATGGATTGGCGAGTATGGTTCAAGCTGCATTGACCCGTCTGTTTTATACGATGAAAAGGGTAACTTATGGATGTTTTACGGTTCTTGGTCCGGAGGTATCTTCTTAATCAAGCTGGACAAGAATACCGGCTTGCGCGATTATTCTCACAATTTCGGATACGGCAACAGTTCAGAAATCTGGGACAATAAATCTTTGGTTTACGACCCTTATATGGGGTTGCATATTGCTGGCGGATACTATGTGTCCGGAGAAGGCTCTTATGTAGAATACATCAAGGACCCCGATGGAAAGGGTTATTATTATCTATTTATGTCTTACGGATTTTATTCTCCTGAAGGCGGTTACTCTATGAGGGTTTTCCGTTCAGAAACTATCGACGGGAAATATGTTGACGTCACGGGCGACTCCTCTATTTTCTCAAAATACATATTTAATTACGGAGACAATGTACAGAATGGCGTTGCCATTATGCAAAACTACAAATGGAGCTGGTGGAACATCGGACAAACCGCACAGGGACACAACTCACTCCTTCAAGACGAAGATGGCAGGTGCTTCCTCGTATATCATACAAAATATGATAACGGAACTATCCATCATAACGTGGAGGTGCACCAACTTTTTTTCGATGAAAAGGGTTGGCCTGTGGCTGCTCCTTTTGAATATAGGGAGGGCGACAAACTTGCGAACAAAAGCTACAATACAGAAGAACTTACAGGCGAATATGGTGTGATTGTTCATCGCTCTGTAGATTATAAGAATTTAGAATGCAACACAGAGGAAACTTTTTACATAAATGCAGACGGCTCTGTCTCCGGAGCGTTTTCCGGTTCGTGGGAATACAAGTTTGCAGATGGACGGCAATTCCTTTCTTTAGAAACTTCTGCCGGAACATTCGACTGCGTTGTCATGGAGCAACGTATGGACGACCTTTCTGAAAAGACATTGGCTTTCTCCGGAATGAACCACCAGAATGAACTTTGTCTGTGGGGCTACAAAAAAACATTGACCCAAAAGGCTGTCTCAACAACATACAAAGGCTCCTCTCTCATTATTGGAGACCCAAACACGAAGAGTCTGAATTGGCAAGATTACGACAAATTTCACGCAGTCAAGGTTTCCGGAGACTTTGAGATAGATTATAGATTTATCAATCATACAGACGGAGCAGAAAACTGGCACAACTGGGCATTTGCTGTAAGCAACGGCTCTGAGACCTGGCACATGCGCGCCGACGTATGGAACAACTCTTCGTTCTCCGGCTCTGCCGTTAACTTCAAACATTCAAACCCTGACTTCAAATCTGTCTTTAAAGACAAAGAGGTAAACGTAAAAGTCAGAAGAGTCGGTTCCTCTTACAATGTTTTTGTTTACGCAGAACAAGAGCTGATTTTTACAGCATCGGCGGTCAACAGCCCTGCAGACGAGGAGGTTACCGTTTACTTAGGCGGAGAAGAGTGTTATCTTGACGTGAAAGAGGTCTCCGTTTCTGCCCTTGTTAACCGCAATACGGTTGGAACAACCAATGCAGACGGCAGCTACACAGCCGCATTTAATGTGACAAAAAGCGAAAATATCGATTTCATCGGAGATTTTGACATCAATTTCTCTTTCTCCAACTTCCGCAATGCAGACAACAAAGACGTTTGGGACAACTACGTTGTAATTCTGAACAACGGCTATATACGTTCAGACGCCTACTCTTGGGACATTGAAGGAGATGTTGCCATGAACACATCATGGGGTGATGACAATGAAAAATTTTTAGAGCTGATGAAAAACAGTCTGGTAAACATGAACATTTCAAAAGAGGGGCACACCATCACTCTAACAACAGAAATTACCGATGAAAAGGGCAAAAAGCACAATTTCGTCGCTGTAAACACAAACACTTTCTCAGACAACACTTCAATAGCGTTCACCTGCGAAGAAAGTTTTCTTGACTTCTACAAGATAGAGACAAAAAGAAGCGAAGGTTCAGAAGCAACTGCAACAGCAAATATCTCAACCGATTCGCCATTCATTTTCGCCATAAAAGATAAAATTCACATAAGATCAAAACTGGAAGGACGTGCTGAAATTTACGATTTTTCAGGAAAATTAGTCTGCACAATAAAATATTGCGATGGCGAGACCGTCGTAAAAGGCTTACATCCAGGCATTTACTTAATAAACAATCAAAAATATGTTGTAAAATAGGTTTTATTTTCAAAATATTTTTTGTAAGTTTACAAGTGAACGAACTACATTACTTATGCGTAAAATTATTTTCACGATAGTGCTTTTAATTGGCATTGTCACTTGTTACAACGCATCGGCTCAAGATTCCGACACATCAGGAACAAAAAGCGCGAACGTTGAAGTTTTAACAGAAAAGACAGCGAGCGGCTGTTTAAGTTTACAATAAATGATTTAGACCCTTACGTAGGTTGCGGCTTTACGACCCGCGGCTTTTGCGACTCTAAATCCTCTGTTGACTTGTTATCTGTATCCAGACGGCAAGTCCAAAGGTAGGATAGCAAGCAAGGGAGGTAAAAAACGTTGATAAATAATAGATAATAGACAAAACGCTCCGTGACTGCGGAGCGTTTTTTATTGCTTCCGTCTAAAAAATTGACATCTTGCCCTAAGTTACACCCATATCTCAATTTAATTGCAATTAAAAAATGGCTTTAAAGTTTGCTCATAAAAAAAAATAACTATCTTTGCATCCGAAAATAGAAAATCGGTTTGGTCGCGTAGTTCAATGGATAGAATACGGGTTTCCTAAACCTTAGATCTGGGTTCGATTCCCAGCGTGACTACAGAAAAGGAGGGCAAGACCCTCCTTTTTGTTTTATTCAACAGCCCTTGTATTTCAAAATGTAGAAAACACTTTCAGATTTATCTATTTTTTATTAGATTTACACCGTCATTTTAACTTGGACGTTTATTTTATGGCAACGCATATACCTTTTCTTAAACATGTGGCAGAAGATTTGCTCCGCAGATTCGGCGAAGACATGTCTGACATTACGGTAGTTTTCCCAAACAACCGCGCTCAGCTGTTTTTCAACAATCATTTGGCCTTATTGGCGGGCAAACCTGTCTGGACTCCCCAATACACAACAATTCTGGACTTGTTCCGCAAATGTTGTCCGGGACTTGACGTTGCTGATAAAATAAAACTTGTGAGCGAACTGTTCAACTCCTATAAAAGAAACTTCGGCGGAAACGAATGTTTTGACAAGTTCTATTTCTGGGGAGAAATTCTGCTAAGCGACTTTGACGACGTGGACAAAAACTTGGCAGATGCCCAAAAACTCTTTTTGAATATAAAAGAACAAGCAGAATATTATGACGACCTGAGCCATCTTGACGACGACAAGCAGATGGCCATACAGCAGTTCTTCCAGAATTTTTCAATCGATAATTTAACAGAACTCAAAGAGCGTTTTATTGCGTTATGGGACTCGCTATACTCTATCTACAATGATTTAAAACAGAATCTTGAAGAGCAGAACATCGCTTACGAAGGCATGTTATTCCGCAAAGCCGTCGAACGTCTGAAGTCGGAAGGTGTAGAATTAAACTCAAAAAAGTACGTTTTCATCGGTTTTAACGTTCTAAACGAATGTGAGAAACTGCTGTTTTCAATCCTCGAAAAGCGCGGCCAAGCACTTTTCTACTGGGACTACGACGAATTTTACGTCTCAAAAGAAAAGCACAAGCAGTTTCACGAAGCCGGGACATTCATGAAGGAAAATCTTGAAAGATTCCCTAACGCCCTCGACGACAAGAATATCTTCCGGCAATTTAATGTGGGCGAAGAGCGCGATGTGACGTTTATAAGCGCCTCTTCCGAAAACTCTCAGGCCAAATATCTCTCAAAATATTTAAGAGAGAGAAAGGAAAATGGCGAGCCAGACAGTCATATTGCCGTTGTGCTGTGCAACGAAGGTCTGCTGCTCCCCGCCCTTCACTCAATTCCGAACGAAATTGAGCACGTAAACGTGACGATGGGCTTCCCGCTCCTTCAGACACCGGCGTTCAGCCTTGTGCAGGTGCTGTTAGCCATGCAGCTGCCGAATATAGAAGGCAGACGCTCGTTCTACTACGGACATATTCTGCCGGTGATAAAACATCCGTACATACGCACAATAGCGCCAAACGTTGACATTATAGCAAGGACGATAGAAGAAAACCATCTGTTTAATCTGACAGAAGAGGAACTTCTTTCTATCGCTGGAGATGACGACAACGGATGCATCAAAAAGATTTTCAGACAGATATCAGGCGATTCGCAAGAGGCGTCTGCAAAACTTTGCAGATGGCTAACCGAAATTTTAGAATTGGTGATGTCCAAT
This sequence comes from uncultured Bacteroidales bacterium, assembly GCA_937915765.1. Lineage (GTDB taxonomy): Bacteria > Bacteroidota > Bacteroidia > Bacteroidales > Paludibacteraceae > RGIG9379. Next base: position 25,341 of record CALGHE010000092.1, read on the forward strand.
TACAAAACAAGCAAAGAGGCAAATCTAGAAAAACAGTTTCAAAATATAGAGGCGGAAGATGTCAACGCCATATACGGAGACCTTTACAAAGAAGCATTGTTCCGCACCTACACAAAAGTCAACAGAATGCTCTCCTTAATAGAGAATGACAAGATAGACATCACCACCCCTCTTCTTGCAAAGCTTCTGCGTCAGATACTTGCAACACTGACAGTTCCGTTCAGCGGAGAGCCTGTCAAAGGGCTGCAGATCATGGGGTTCCTAGAAACTCGTAATCTTGATTTTGACAACGTCATACTCCTTTCTGTCAACGAAGGCGTTCTGCCATCATCCGGCAAAGAGAGCTCTTTCATCCCTCGAAATCTAAGGAGAGGTTACGGACTTTCCACTATAGAGCACAAAAACTCGCTCTACGCATACTATTTTTACCGCTTTTTGCAAAGAGCGAAAAACATCACGATGCTCTACAACACGTCAACCGACGGGACAAGCAAAGGGCAGATGAGCCGTTTCATGCTGCAGCTGCTTGCCGAAACTAAATTCGACATCAAGCACAAAGAGATTAGCCCAGGCGTGCAAATGTCTGAGCCTCAACGCATAGACATCAAAAAAACAAGAGATGTGCTAGATTTCATGAAGAAGAAATATACAGCTACCAGCTCTTATTTCTCTCCAAGCGCTCTGAACTGCTATCTGGACTGTCCTCTGAAATTCTACTTTAGGCACATCTTAGGCTTGAATGTAAAAGAAGAGCTGAAAGAAGAGGTTGACGCTCCTATGTTCGGCACGCTTTTTCACTATGCTGCCGAATATTTTTACAAAAACAAGTTGAACAAGATTGGCAAGGTCATAAACAAGTCTGACCTTGAGCCATACATTAATAAAAAGCACCCGGATATTGAAGACTGTGTGGACTGCGCATTCAAGAAAGAGTACTTCAAAATAGACGAAGACAAACTTGCGTCTGCTCCGAAGCCAAAATATAACGGAGAGCAGCTCATCAAGCGCAAAGTCGTAATTGACTTCCTTTCTAATTTGATAAACATAGACTACAACCATGCGCCTTTCTCTATATGTGCATTGGAGCAATCTGTGTCTGACAAAATCTGCATTGATAATTTAGAATACAATATAGGCGGGAAGATAGACCGAATAGACCTAAAAGAGGGGGTTCTACGAATTGTAGATTACAAAACGGGAGGCTCTCCTGCCAGTTTTGAAGATGTCGAAGGACTCTTTGACAAGCAAAAGGTGTCTCGCGGGAACTACATCTTTCAGGCTTTTTTCTACTCTTCCATTGTGGCAAAAAAGAGTTGCGACTATAAAGTCAAGCCTGCGTTGCTGTACATACATAAATTCATTCCAAACCAAAATTTTAATCCTGACATCAAAACCACGGACAAAGGAACAGAATATATTGAATCCATCGATAAATTTCAGGAAGACTTTGACTCAAAGCTAAGAGAGTTAATCACTGAAATACTCGATGAAAACGTACATTTCAACCAAACAGAGGTTGAAAAGAAATGCAGTTACTGCGACTTCAAGAACATTTGCAAAAAATAGGTATTTATATGAAACATATTGCTTCTTTTATCATTACATCTTTTATCGCGAGCATGAATTTATTCGCGCAAGACATCAGTTTGCTTGACGGAACGATACTTCACAACATAAGTGATAAAACCAGTGTGCCGGAGAATGTTTTTGACGGCGACATCAACACGCATTTAGAGACGTCCTCTGCCGGCGGACGTTGGGTCGGTCTTGACTTAGGCTCCGCTCATGTTATAACAGACATAGAATTTGCCCCGCAAGACAAGAACGCCGAAAAGATGAACTTAGGAGTGTTCGAAGGCGCAAATTCTGCCGATTTCACCGATGCAATCCCAATCCTGATGATTAAAGAGACGTGCGCAAACGGCGAAATGAACCATCATACAATAAACTGCACAAGAGGGTTCAGATACCTACGCTACGTTTCGCCCTACAACGGCTACTGCCGTGTCGCGGAGATCAAATTTTACGGATACGAGTCAGCCGGCAACGACTCCGTCCTTTACCAAGCCACAAATCTGCCCACTGTTGTCATCCATACAGAAAACAGCAAAGATGTAGTCACGAAAGCCGAATATCTTAAAGGCATAGCCTCTTTCATCTCAGAAAACGGCACAAAGCTGCATTCAGACTCGCTGCAAATAAAAGGCCGCGGAAACGCAAGTTGGGGATTTCCGAAAAAGCCTTACAGAATGAAGCTGAACAACAAAAAGAAACTATTAGGCTCTCCTTGCAAAGCCAAAAATTGGACCCTACTAAGCAATTATGGAGATAAAACGCTGATGCGTAATCTCTTGGCTTTCAACATAAGTAAAAAATTTGAAATGGAATACACTCCGGCCGGACAGCCAGTAGATTTGTTCTTGAACGGAGAATACAAAGGCAACTACCAGCTATGCGACCATTTGGAAGTGAAGAAAAACAGAGTGGAGGTTGAAGAGTTTGAAGACGATTCCATTATAGACAACATCACCGGCGGATATTTGATAGAGATAGATGCAAACTACAGCGCTGAAACCGTGTGGTTCAGTTCGAAAAAAGGGAATCCGGTTGTTGTTAAATATCCGAAAGATGACGAAATAACCCAAGACCAACTTGATTATATCAAAAACCATTTCAACACAATGGAAGAAGCTCTCTTCTCCGAAAACTATACAGACCCTGCATCTGGATATAAAAAGTATCTCGACATAGAATCGTTTGCCAAACATTTCATAATTGGCGAACTGTCTGGCAATACAGACACTTATTGGAGCGTCTATATGTACAAGCACAGAGACGACGATAAATTTTACACCGGCCCCGTTTGGGACCACGACTTATCTTTCAAGAACGACAACAGGACACATACATTCTTAGACAACCCTACAAACTACGTCTATGCCGCAAAAGGCTCTATTGCAGGAAAGATGAATCTCTTTGTCAATCGAGTGCTGTCCGACCCCGAATTTGCAGACACACTTACACACATCTGGAGCAAATACCGCAATTCGGGAGCTATAAGCGTAGACTCTCTGGTTAAATTCGTCGATGAAATGGAGATTTTATTAGACGAATCTCAAAGACTGAATTTTATGAGATGGGATATACTAAACAAAAAAGTTCACCAAAATTTCCAAGCTCTTGGTTCTTACAATGCAGAGGTTGATGTTGTCCGCTCTTACCTTGCTCCGCGAATTTCATGGTTAGACGATAAAATAGGACTAATAGCAGACAGTTCTTCTACTGCAGAACCTACATTCATCAAAAATGTAATTGTTGACAACGGAAATATAATCCTGAAAGGATACAAGCACAATAGCAACGTTCACGTTTACAATGCGCAAGGAATACAGGTCTATTCCGGAACACACACGGGACGGGCCTCTTACGTCACAGATCTGCAAAGTGGCGTTTACATCATCAAAATTTACGAACAAGACACAATTTTCATCCATAAAGTGTTAATAAACAATAAATAACATGAAAAGCAAACTGAAATTATACACATTTCACAGCATCTGGATTCTGATATTGACAATACTCATCTGCGTATTTGTCAAGGCTCTAAGTTTCAGCACCATGTTTCTGGACCCAATCGGACAGGCTCTGAACGGGTTCCGTTTTACCGACACTTATTTCTACGTGCAGAACGCTGACTCCAAGACCTCAGACTACAATCCGGACATTCTGCTATTCGACATATCGAACTGCTATTCTCGCACAGAAATTGCGGCGGCGCTGCAACGAATCAGCGACCTTAAACCCAAAGCAATAGGGATGGACGTCATATTCGGACAAGGCGGTGTGCAAGACTCCATATCAAACGACAGTCTGATACGTGTCGTGCAAAGAAGCCCAAAACTCGTGACTGCCATGCGCGTGATACAAAGCCAAAACGGGTTCAGTTTAGAGCGCTCGTTCTTTGCCGACACCACTAAGTGCTCCGAAGCTTGCGTAAACGTAGAGAACGAAACCGTAAGGACATTCGGATCTACTGTGACGGTAGGCAACCTCACTCTTCCGTCGTTTGCCGGAGAAATAGTCAAAATGGCTTACCCAGACATGTACGACGACTTCGTGAAGAGAGGCAATAAAACCGAACTCATAAACTACAAAGCGCTCTCTTTCGACAAGATTCACATCTATGAACCTTTTGACACGTTCGACATTGAAGACAGAATTGTCCTGATTGGCGACTTTGAAGATTTGAGAGACTTTCATGGAGTGCCGGCTATGATAGACGGCTCAAGACGTATTCCCGGCACCACAATTCACGCTTATGCAATATCAACAGTGACAAAAGACAGACTGATAAATCAGATGACCGACACAGAAGGGCTTCTTATCGGGATTGCGCTTACTTTCCTCTTCAGCATAGTCTGCGCGCGCACGTTTCTGAAGTATGACAAAGTGAGCGGACTGCTCGTGAACGTCTGGCAATTAATTCTGCTGTTCTTCCTAACAATTATAGGCGGAATTGCGTTTCTTAGATGGAACACAAACCTAAATCTGCTATATGCGATGCTCGGCACTGGGCTTGTCGGATTTACAGCAGACCTCTGGTTCTGTTTTTCAATTACAAAAATTTACAAAAACACATTTGGACGTATAGAGCCAAAAATTAAATAAATTTATATAATATGAAAAAGAAAACTTTATTTGCGATGGCCGCATTTGCTTTGGCTGTCTTGTTTCTAAACAGTTGCGGGAACTGCAACGAAAATGGCAAAACTGAGTGCGAAAAGGCTCAGCAATGCGAAAAGTCGATGTCTGCTCTTGACTGCATAATGACTCGCAAAAGTGTGCGCAGTTACACAGACCAGCCGGTAGAAGACGAGAAAATAGAAAAGATTCTTCGTGCCGGAATGGCAGCGCCTTCTGCCGTAAACAAACAGCCGTGGAAGTTCGTAGTTATAAAAAACAGAGAAGTGCTTAACAAACTTGCAGAAGCAAACAGAGGCACAAGAATGGCAGCACAGGCTCCTCTTGCCATTGCTGTTTGCGGCGACACAACCAAAGCTATCGAGGGCGAAGGACGCGAATTTTGGGTGCAGGACGCTTCTGCAGCCACAGAAAACATTCTTCTTGCAGCTCACTCTCTTGGCTTAGGTGCTGTATGGACTGGCATTTACCCCATCAAAGAAAGAACAGCTGAAATAGGAAAGATACTGGAACTTCCTGATTATCAAATTGTATTGTGCGTAATTCCAATCGGATACCCTGCAGAAAACCCTGAGGTAAAAGACAAATGGAATACAGACAACATAAAATACATAAACTAACATCACAGAAGCGAGGTGTTTTTATAACGCCTCGCTCTTCTTAAAATAACTTTTTACAATGGATGTTAAAATTGAAGAATCATGGAAAGAGGTTTTGAAAGACGAGTTTGAGAAGCCTTATTTCAAAATACTCACAGATTTTGTAAGAAAAGAGTATCAGACACAAACTGTATATCCGCCAGCAAAACTTATATTTAACGCGTTCGATCTCTGTCCGTTCGACAAAGTCAAGGTTGTGATAATAGGTCAAGACCCTTATCACGGTCCGGGACAAGCACACGGTCTATGCTTTTCCGTAAATGACGGCATAGACGTGCCGCCTTCTCTTGTTAACATCTACAAGGAGATTAAGGAGGATTTGGGCATAGAACCACCGGCAAGCGGCAATCTCGAACGGTGGGCGAAGCAGGGAGTGTTGCTTCTGAACGCAACCCTCACCGTACGGGCAAGGACCGCAGGCTCGCATCAGAACAAAGGATGGGAAGAGTTCACAGACAGAGCTATCAAAGAGTTGTCTGAGAAAAGAAAAGATGTCGTATTTATGCTTTGGGGCTCGTACGCACAGAAGAAAGGCGCTATTATCGACACAAAAAAACATTGTGTGCTGACAAGCGTCCACCCGTCGCCACTCTCCGCATACCGAGGCTTTCTCGGCTGCAAACACTTCAGCAAAGCCAACGAATATCTCAAGTCAAAAGGCCTGGCTGAAATATGCTGGTAAACACCGCACATTCAGAGACTGTTTAGCAGTATTACACAAACAGTTTCTGAATTTTTCTACCTTTCTCATATTTTGTTCATCCTCGCAATGCGAAACTTTGCAAAAAACTCATATTTTCTGCCAAACAAATTTCAAAACAACTCTTAAATTTACTAACTTTGCAGATTAGAGCGGAGAATATATGGGCTAATATAGTGCTTGAAGCATTTGCCTGACATCTTAAATCTGAGTTCAGAATAAAAAACTGCCGATTTCATCGGTTAAACTCTTAGAAACGGATGGATTCCGCACCAAAAAAATTAACGACTATTAAATATAAATTTAGATGAAACACAAACTATTATTTGCGGCATTGGCTTTAGTTAGCATCTCTCTTGGTTCTTGCAAAGATGACGACGAAGAGGACAAGAGGTCTGACGACCCTCGAATTCTGAAAATGACTCTGTCTGAATTTCCCGAAGCCACTTTCATCGTAAATGATTACAAAGGTGTCATCTACAATTATGACTCTTTGCCTTACGGAAGCCCGACAAACCTGCACCCATATTTTGTAGGACATTCTGCCTTGACTGTTTTTTATGACAGTCTTGGAAACTGGGCCGCATACTCCAACAGCGACACAGACCTGAAACTAAACTGCAACGGCGGAATGGTGCGTGCATTATCCGAAGACCAGAGCTCTTTCAAAGATTACAAAATAGAACTTAGAGTTCATCGATATGATGTTGATGCGTTTGTGTGGGCGGAATCTGCAAAAGTGCCTGTAAAAGACGGTGTAACTTCATTCAAAACCTTAAAAATAGGCGATGAAATCGTATTTGTCTGCACAGCCGCCGGCTCCAACATTGCCTATGCAACAAAAGACGCTAAAAGCTGGGCTGAGAAGAGCGTCAGTGTCGAGGCAAACAAAGCATTAAACTGGAAAACATTGTGCGTCTCAGGCAACAAAGCGTATGTTCTTTCTGACAACTCAGACGTGCTCGCTGCCGAATTGCCTGCTTTGGATTTTAAAGCGACTGGATTGAAGGCGGAAGAAATACTCTTCAATATTGACGGAAACATCTGGACTATTGCCGAAATAGACGGCTCAAGAGCGCTATGCTCTATCGACACAGTTCAAAACACACTCATCAATGCAGCATCATTGCCAGAGGCTTTCCCTTCCGAACACATAAAGGCGACAGCCTGCAAGTCGGGACAATCAACTTTAGGTTACGTCTATGGCATAAAAGACAACACAAGCTGTCTATGGGCTATCGACACAAAAGGCAAAGTGACAGAGATTGTGAATGCGGGCAGTTCGCTACCATTGCTCAAAGGCTTCGAATTTTGCTTCTTCCAATCTAACTTAGGAATGGTCGGAGGTATCGATGAAAACGGGGTTTTCTCTAAAAAATATTACTATACAAAAAGCTCCGGATTGGATTGGATACACGATTGGCACAAAGATTTGCCCGATGAAATGGGACAAATTTCAGACTTTAACATCATAAATATTTCAGACGACGAGATTCTTCTATCTTGCGGAATTGCAGACGGAGTATTTACACCAGCTGTCTGGAAAGGAACTATAAAAGAGAAACTGCTAAAGAGCAATGACTAAAAACTCTTAACGCCAACGTGACACAAAATGGCAGACATATTTTCGAAAGAGGTTCGCAGTTACTGCATGTCACAAATTCGCAGCAAAGACACTAAGCCTGAGCTTATTGTGCGGCGATACCTCTTTTCAAAAGGATTCAGGTTCAGAACTTGCCAGAAGAATTTGCCTGGCACTCCGGACATAGTTCTGCGCAAATATCACACAGCAATCTTTATTCATGGATGTTTTTGGCACGGACACGAAGGTTGCAAATTATCCCGCCTGCCCAAAACACGGGTTGAGTACTGGCAAAATAAAATAGAGCGGAATCGGCTCAGAGATGCCGAATCACGAGAAAAATTGCGAGAATTAGGTTGGCGAACGATGGTGATTTGGGAATGCCAGCTAAAAAAATCGGTACGAGAAAGCACTTTAGAAAACATAGTGCTTCTTTTAGAGAAGACATATTTAGACATACACAAGCAAGCGAAGAGCGCCAGCAAATACACCATCGAAGAGAACACGCTCTCCGTTGCGGCAGAAGATTGCGAACCTTACGGGAAGAGACGTAAGCCCAGGCAAGGGAACGTCTCTTCGGAATAAGATTTCAGCACAGACAGCATCCGTCACACATCAAATTTCAGAATCGCCATCCTCCGGAAGCACAAGCTTATAACCCTTACCGTGTATATTAAGAATACCGACCGTAGGGTCAGCCTGCAAACGTTTCCTCAACTTAGTTATATAAACATCCATACATCTGGCGTTGAAATAGTTATCATCTACCCAAATAGCCTTTAAGGCATGATTTCTCTCAAGAATCTCGCCACGATGGTTGCACAGCATTGTCAGCAGGTCATTTTCCTTAGTTGTCAGTTTGACCGTCTCACCCTCTCTTGTCAGAGTATGCTTTTGCATATCATACGTAAACTCGCCAAGCTTCACAGAGACCGAAGACGGCTCTTTTGTCTTCTTGCCCTTAACACGCCTCAAGATAGCTTCTATGCGCAGAAGCAGCTCCTCCATACTGAATGGCTTTGTCATATAATCATCAGCCCCTATTCTCAGACCTTCAAGAATATCAGTTTTCAGAGTTTTAGCCGTCAAGAAAATAATAGGAATATCAGAATTAATCTTCTTAACATCCTGAGCAAGTGTAAAGCCGTCCTTTTTAGGCATCATGACATCGAACACACAAAGGTCGTATTTAGTCTTCATAAAAGCCTTGTACCCAGCCTCGCCGTCGGTCATCAAATCAGCCTCAAAATCTTTAGCCTGCAGATACTCTCTAAGCAACATGCCGAGATTCTCATCATCTTCACATAGCAATATTTTCGTTTTTTCTCCCATAATATAATTTTTTAGTATTTACTAATCTTTTTTCAGAGGAATAGAAATTATAAACTTAGTTCCTTTATTAAACTCGCTCTCCACTTCTATTTTCCCCTTATGGTCAAGCACCACCTTTTTAACATAAGCAAGCCCCAGACCGAAACCCTTCACGTTATGAACATTACCGGTAGGCACTCTGTAAAACTTGTCGAAGATACGTTTCAAATCGCTTCGTTTTATACCTATACCATTATCCTCTATTGATATAAACACCTTATTCTTCTCGTTCCACGTCCTCAAGTCAAGAATCAGAGGTTTGTCACTATATTTCAAAGCGTTATCCATCAAATTGTAGATAATATTAGTAAAATGCACCTCGTCCACCATCGCAAGAGAATCGTCCGCATCCAGTTCTGTGTCTATCCGTCCGCCCTTAGCCTCCACCTTTATTGCGAAATTAGCAGCCACGTTAAGCACCAGTTCATTCACATCCATCTCCTTCAGTTTAAGAGCAGCGCTTTCCTTTTCAAATATAGATATTTGCAGCACCTTGTCTATTTGCTGCGCAAGCCGTTTTGTCTCGTCCTTTATAACACCTGACAATTGCTGAATCATGGTCGGCGAATTGCTCAGGGATTTGTCATTAAGCATCTGAGCCGCCAAAGAAATCGATGAAACGGGCGTTTTCAGCTCATGAGTCATATTATTCATAAAGTCTGTACGCATCTCGGACAAACGTTTTTGCCTAGAGATTATGACAATAGTCAGAATAAACGTGAACAGCAACATCGCCGTAAATATCACAGACGGCAAGGTTAGCGAGAGAGAGTCCAGAATATACTTTTTCTTTGTCGGAAAGTACACCTTCAGGTAATTTCTCTGCGTATTAGGGTCATTAGGAAAAAGTACCTGCATATAATGATTTTTCTCCCGTATTTTATCAGCGTCAAAATTTTTGCTTCGGTAAATCTCAGCCCCGTCACTGCTCACAATAGTGTAGAAATGCGGAATAGAGATGCCGTTAGACTCCAGTTCTTGCTCCAAAATCTCACCCACCTGCTCAAAATCGATACGTTCCTCTATCGGGCGAATGTAAGACTCGCAGAGCAGGCGAATCAATATATCATCAAGCAAAGCCCTCTCCTTTTGATAGCGTTCCTTGAGCTTATTCTGCATCACCCTTGACATTTCCTGAATCGTGTTTGTTCCGTGCCTCATAGAGATGAAAATTCGCGGTTTGACCCTCACGCAAGAGTAGTCACTGTCCGACTGCACATAACTTTTTTCAATCATCTTCACATTGCCCGAATTTTTAAATGCGGAATTAACCGGAGAGCTCACAATCTTAGTTTGTGAAGATGGGACCGACATATTTTTGTACAAATACTGCATAGTCTCTTGTTCCTCAAGGATACGGACCACCTGATACAGACTTCTGTTCACCGTCTCGTCGAACTGCTCTATACGCATATCAGCAGTTAACTTGATGTAATTAGTCTGCAGAATAATAAGTCCCAAGAAGGATACTGCCATCACAACTCCAAGAAAAAATATCGACCTTTTCTTCATATTGCAAATATAAGAAAATGAACCAAATCAAACTTTCTCTTTAACTTAAATTAAACAAAGTTAAGATATTTTAACACACAAACCAACACACATTCCTAAAACCGTCTTGAAACAACTCATGCAAACAGATTAAAGTGCAAACAAAGACGGGCGGTCGCATATAAAAGCAACCGCCCGCCACACCAATAAAAACTCTAAAAAGAGCCGATGAAATCGTTATTTTTTAGCAACTTTGAATGTTTGTCCGTCAACAAAAACAACATAAAGCCCGCTTGCCCAGTTAGCCCCAAGAGTAACCTCGCCATCAGCCGTTCCAGCCTCCACAATTTGCCCAAGAGCGTCAGCCACAACAAAATCGCCTTCGCCGCGCAACACGAAAGACTCGTCAAACGGATTAGGGAAAGCAAACGAAGAGAAGTCCGCCGCTCCATTTGCAACATCATCGACATCAGACGATTCAAGTTTACACTCAGTATCGTCAATAAAGCAAGACCACGAAGACGAAGAAGCGTTTTCAGCCAATTCTCCATAAATAATACCCAGTCCCACAGTACTCATATAAAAACGTCCGTAAACATTCCAGTCGCCCACAATGAACTTTCCGTTACCAGTACCGCCAAACTGATTATACTTATCATTAATGCGCAACCAAGACGCGCCATTATCAGCAGAGCGATAAATACCAGTGCCATTTCCGGCATCTCCCCAGATATAGATAACAAACTCTCCGTCATTAGCTCCCTTTCCACAGCCGACAGCCGTACAAGAAGAGACAGCAGGCAAGTTTTCGAACGTTTCTCCATGATTTTTAGAGACAGCCAAACCATTCGTGCCGCGAGGAGCAAAGACCAAGCCCTCGTGTCCCGGAACAATAGCGATTCTGCCGAGGTCTCCATTTACAAGGCTCTGAGACGTGTAAGTTGTACCGTAATCAGAGCTGCGCCAGAACTTGTTTTTGCCACCCACATACACATAAGCATCATTCTCAGGGTCAACCTGCACATGAGTAGCGCCATCTGTGCCATTTACTTTTGTCCAAGACTCTCCGTTATTGTCAGAATAATACAATCCGCTATTGCCGTCGCGGTCAGGAATCAGGAAGAAACGATAAGTTCCATCCTTCTTTGTTATAGCGCACTTGCCCTCATTAGAAGCCAGAGGAGCGCACTCCGCGCAGTAAGGGTTCTGGTAACTGTAAGGAGTCTTAGACATAGACATCCATCCGTCATGCCCTGTTGTAGTGCAGAAGAAGCCGGTATTTGCGACACGCATCATCACATCAGGATTTTTGCTATAATAATTGATACCGCCAGTAGTTCCGGGAGCCGGATTGTGAATAGGAGCGAACTCATGTATATTTTTATGAACAAATCCGGTGTAATCGCCTATTACAGACATCAAATCTCCGCCAGGCACACTAACCATATCAAGAGCCACAGTCTCTTCCAGTCCATTCACGTCAAAATAGAACGTAGGCTTTCCGTCGCACCACACATTGTTGCAAGTAAAAATGCCATTGCCCGACGTTATCGACACCTTATTGTCATCTTTAGGGTCAAATATAACACATCCGCTCCAATGGATAGCATATCCCGGAATCCAAGTAACACCATTATTAGTAAGAGTCATGTTATTCTGCAAGCTGCGCCACGTTTTACCACCATCCACAGAAGTCCAGTAGATGTCACCATTAGCAGACTTGCCATCGTCCCAAGCCTGCGGAATCCAAGTGTTATTAGTTGACGCAACAAGTTTCTTTGCATCCTTCGGAGAAACAGCCACATCCCCAAATGCGTACTGTTTAGAAGGCGAGATGTCTTCTGCCACCTTAGAATTAGGGTTATACCTGTAAATTGCGCCAGACGCACCTCCCACACACGCATTAGAGTAAGCGATAAGCAGATTATTGTCGGGGTCCATCTTCATTCGGCAAGGAATTAGATTTGAAGGCAATCCGCTCACTGCCGCCCACGAAGAGCCGCCATCTTCCGACACATAGACATTAGAGCCGCTAGTTCTAGAAACTCCGACGAATATTCGCGATGTCACTCCACCATCCTTCTGAGAGCCGTCAAACACAACTGCAGTCACGCCATTTTGGTCGCTGGTAGTAGGCAAAGAGTTATTAGTCCAAGAAGGCCAATTCACCGAAGTCTCATAAACATTAGGGAATGAAGAAACCGCGTTCCAGGTTTTACCGCCATCCTCGCTCTTGATGACCGGAGAGCCGACACGACCGCCAGCAAAAATCACATCTCCGTTATTCGGGTCCACCGCAATACGTTCGCCACAGTTACGTCCGTTACCATTTCCATGAACACGCAACAAGCCGGACACATCAACAGTTGTGAAAGTCTTTCCTCCATCCTTAGAGAACATCACGGCAGTCATTGCATTGCTGAAATACTGGCAACCCGAAATCATATACACATTGTCCGTATTAGACGGGTCTATAGCCAAACCTTCGACACTGTAAAGCCCCACCTCGTCCTCCGAGATAAAGTTAGTCACCGGCATCCAAGAGCAATTTGCCGCGTTCCACTTATACGCTCCGCCCACGTCAGTACGCGCATACTTGGCGTCCCCGGAAGCCACGATGCCAGCAACAAAGCCGCCACCGCCAATAGCCAAAGAACCATAGGTGTAAGCCAAAGTCTCCTTTTTAGGCAATTCCGACAACGAAATCAGCTCTATATCATCAAGATAAATAGTATTTTTCGCACCAGACAATATTATGATACTGTTTGAAGAAGAGGTCATTTCAGAAAAGTCAAATGTCAGTCGAGTCCATTTCCCAGCCTTTGACATTTGTGAAATTTCATAATTTTTATCTTCAGCCTGATTATAGGCCCTTGCTGTAATTTTTCCGCCATCTTCTGTGTAAACGAGAAGCGCGAGAGCCTGTTTCGAATAATCCGCAGGATGCAAAAAAGAAGCCACAGCGCCCCAAGTTTCGCTGAATGTAGCCTTCAAGCAATTACCGCTTCCGTTCACATCATCTTTAGACGGATTTTCCACAATCTCCGATTCGCAATCCCAAGAGTCACCCGGATACGCTCCATCTTCAAAATCAAAGGCAGGCGCCGCTTCCAGAAAAGAGAAGCAAGACAACAAGCCGCCAAGTAGTAAAGTTTTTTTATTCATGTCTGTAATTTTATATGATTCGTAAAACAGCAAAACGACACGTCGCCTCGCCATAGTCTTTCTATTCGGTTTAATAAATATAACAATCCTCCCCTGTCCATAACATTTTGCAATAATACGAAAAAATATTTAAACAGGTGATTTTTAACAGAAAAAACATCTTTTCTAACACTCTTTTAATAAGGGACAGAGCAAAGACGACCTCCATAAATTACGTTTTTATGATTTCATATGCAGAAACCCGTTTCGACGCAATTTATAGAGGCCGCTATAATACCAGGCTATATCCGGTTTTTAATTAGAAAACTTTCTGAAAATGAATTTGACAATCTCACTAACAACCAAAGCTCCCAAAGACAATCCGGCAACCCAAGCCCATTGCAAAGCAGAAAGGCTTTCCACTTTGAATATAGTTTGAAGAGACGGCACCAACAGCACTATGAACATTAAAGCGAGAACAACCAGCACAGCACCCCATAGATACTTATTCGAGAAAAGTCCGTTCGTTGCCGCGTGATAACCTGTTCTAATACTGAAAATCATTGTCATCTGAGTAAATGCCAACGTTGCAAAAGTCATAGTTCTTGCAGACTCCACAGACGTTTCCAAACCTATATGATAAGCAGTAAGCGTCAAAGCCGCAATCAAAACACCTTGCAGAGCTATACGTAAAGAGAACTCTTTTGTGAGCAGTCCCTGTTTTGAATCGATTGGCTTCTTATTCATAACATCCTTTTCTGCCGGGTCCACGCTCAAAGCCAACGCCGGCAAACTATCCGTCACCAAATTAATCCACAAAATATGAATAGGAAGAAGAGGAGTCGCCCAATTGAACAAAACAGCCACAAAAAGCACAAGAACCTCACCAATATTTGTAGAAAGGAGGAACTGTATAGCCTTTATTATATTTGCATATATACGTCTTCCCTCTGAAACGGCAGCTACGATTGTTGCAAAATTATCGTCCGTCAGCACAACATCGGCTGCCTCTTTAGAGACGTCCGTTCCGGTAATACCCATCGCCACGCCAATATCAGCCAATTTAAGAGCCGGAGCATCATTAACCCCGTCGCCGGTCATAGCGACAACGTTTTCGTTCTTCTGATGAGCCTTTACGATACGCACTTTATGTTCTGGGGCCACTCTGGCGTACACAGATATTTCACTTGCATTCTGACGAAGTTCCTCGTCGCTCATCTGCTGCACATCGTGTCCGGTCAAGGCGCGGTCGCCCTCCTGAAGAATACCCAGAGAACGAGCAATCGCAGTAGCTGTAATTTTATGGTCTCCAGTAATCATAACAGGTTTGATGCCCGCCTTTCGGCATTCTGCAACAGCAGCCTTCACCTCTTCGCGAGGAGGGTCTATCATACCCACCATACCTATGAAGATGATATGATTTTCGACTGACTCATGAGTGATAACAGCCGGGATGTCCTCCATCTCTTTTTTTCCCATAGCCAACACACGGAGAGCGTCGCCAGCCATCTGCAAATTTGCGTCCATCAAGTTTTTCCTATCGTCAGCAGTAATAGGACGGACAGAACCATTGTCATCGATTCTGTCACAACAAGCCAAAAGTTCGTCCAAGCCTCCCTTTATAAACAAGTCAAAGCCATTCTCCTTTTTGTGCAATGTTGACATCAGCTTGCGTTCAGAATCAAAAGGAAGTTCTGCAACACGAGGATTTTGGCTATCCAGCTCTTTTTTAAGCATATTATATTTCATGCCGAGGTCAACAAGAGCCGTTTCGGTCGGATCTCCGATGCAAATTTGCTTTCCGTCCTCAACATTAATTTTCGCATCATTCGCCAGAACGGCGCTTTTAACAAGCAAATATCTTCTTTCCGAATTATCATCATCTTCAGGGCTGATAAATTTTCCGTCCATAAAAATACGTGTGACGGTCATTCTGTTCTGAGTAAGAGTTCCTGTTTTATCAGAACAGATTATAGAGGTACAGCCCAGCGTCTCCACTGACGGCAAATTTCTGACAATTGCGTTTCTCTCGGCAAGACGCTGCACTCCAATGGCAAGCACAACGGTTGACACCGCCGGAAGCCCCTCCGGAATTGCCGCAGCCGCCAAGCTGACCGCAGTCATAAACATAGACAGAATATCATTTCCGTACAAAACGCCAATGATAAAGATTAGAGCGCAAATAGCCAACGCCACAATAGCAAGATATTTTCCAAGTTCATCCAATCTCTCCTGAAGAGGAGTTTTAGTATCTTCGACAGACTGTATCATGGAGGCTATTTTCCCAACTTCTGTATCTTCACCTGTCGCAACAACAACACCTTTTCCCCTGCCATAAGTGACATTACAAGACGAAAAGCCCATATTAGCACGGTCGCCGATAGGGGCGTCCTTTGCGACAACCTCTGTATTTTTCTCCACAGGAAGAGACTCGCCAGTAAGAGCAGCCTCTTGCACCTTCATATTCACAGACTCGACAAGACGAAGATCGGCAGGAATAGTGTCTCCTGTCTCCAGCAACACAACGTCACCCTTTACCAACTCTCTTGACGGAATAATCTGCTCTTTACCGTCACGAATAACTTTGCAATTAGGAGCAGACATCTTCTCCAGAGCGTCCAGCGACTTTTCCGCCTTAGCCTCCTGAGCCACTCCAATAACAGCATTCAGCAAGATAATTACGAAAATGATTATAGCATCCGTAAAACCTTCGCCATTCAGATAGCCTACCACACCAGAGATAAGGGCTGCGACAATCAACACAATAATCATGAAACTTTTGAACTGGCTTAAAAACTTCACAATCAAGCTAGTGTGAGCCTTTTTCTGAAACTCGTTAAAGCCCTCCGTTTCTAATTTCTGTTTCGCAGCCTCAGACGACAAACCATTATTTACGTCTGACTTCAAGCTCTTAACAACACTTTCAAAAGATTCATTATGTGCAAAAAAATCCATAAGCCAACAAGAGGTCCCGTAAGTTATTACCATCAGCGAGCAGCCAGAACCTCGTTAACACCGCTGCCGATTCACCTTACCTTCGCAAAAATAAGAAAATTTTCCGTAGTCTCAACCGAAAGAGATATTTTCCGTGCAATACGCCACAATATTGTCCTAAACGATTTGTGAAAAACAAAACAACGGTTCTTTAATTTAAAATATTAGTGTCCGATAAAACTTTTAATCAATAAAAAAAATTAGGACTGAATCTGACTTGCAAGATTCAGTCCTTTTTGGTTATCTTC
>CALGHE010000093.1 GCA_937915765.1 uncultured Bacteroidales bacterium
AAAGTATTTCAAGGCCTACGCCAAGCCGACCGCACCAACAGTAACCATCGATCCGTTCTGCGAGAATGCTTCCGCCAAACCATCCTTGCCAGTCAGCAAAGAAGGCGATTTTGCAGGCTACACCATCAACTGGAAAGAGCAGTACCCTGAAATATCGGACTTGCAAGCGTCCGGCTCACCGTACACATACGCATACAAGGTAACCGACGGCAACAACTGTGTGAGCACCGAGACATCGTTCACGGTAACTGTTCACGCTACGCCAGTTATTAGCGTGGCAGACCACTGTTTGGGATCGAGCGGCTATCTCTCTATTGAACCGACAGCAAGTGCAACTGATAATTTTGTTTGGACTGACGGCAAAAAACCAGTGCTTGACGGCAGCATAGCCGGCAATCATAGCTACGGCTATACCTATACAGATAAAAATAATTGTGTCGTTTCAGGCACGTTGACATACAAGGTGGGAGACTATGACGCGCCTGAGTTTGCAGACGTTGAATTCTGTGTAAACGCAACAGGCAAACCGTCTCTTCCTACAACATCAACAGAAGGCTTTGAAAACTATAAGTCTGTCAACTGGTATCCGGCTAACCCTACGGAACTGTCAGCTCTTGTGGCTGGAGATTATACATACACATACAATGTGACAGATAAAAATGGCTGCAACAGTAAAAACCGTTCGTTCACGGTAAAAGTTCACGCTAAACCGGACACTCCAACTCTTGCGGTGGAAAACTTCTGCGAAGGCTCGGCTGGCACATTCTCTGCAAACATTGGCGGCATAATGTGGGCGGACAGCACTCCGTCTCTTAAAGATCTAACTAAGCCGGAAGGAGAATATACATATAAATATTACTATAAAGACAACAACGGCTGTGAAAGTGACCGCCAAGACTTGAAGTACACCGTTTATGCCAAGCCAACGGCTCCGAAAGTCGAAGACATGAAGTTCTGTGAGAACTTGGAGGGAAAGCCAGCCTTGCCACAGTCTGGTGAAGGTGATTTTGCAGGTCTTGAAATCATCTGGACTCAAAGTCATGGTTCGTTATCTGCTCTTAAAGCAAATAAAGACAACTACATCTACAGCTACAAAGTTAAAAATGGCCATTGCGAAAGCGATGTGGCTTCATTCAAAGTTGAAGTTTACGCAAAACCTTCTGCTCCTAAGTTTGAGGTTGCAGACTTCTGCGAAGGAACAGCGGGCAAATTGGTTGCGGTAAGCGGTATTCCGGCTGACTCGCCTGGTTTGACATGGCAGCCAGAATTGCCAGAATTGCCAAAATTGCCAGACGGTTTTGCAAACCTCTCAGGCGGCAAATCATACACTTATAAATATACGTACACCGATGGTAAATGTAGTGTAGATAGTTTACTGACGTTTGTGGTCAAGGCGAAACCTACTTTGCCTGAATTGACAGTGACAAACTTCTGTTTCGGTGCGGAAGCTAAGCTCGACGGCGTGCCTGCGGACGGAACTATTAAATGGGGTAATGATCAAGAACCTGTTTATAGCGCTGTGGCAGGAACTTATACTTACAACTACTCATACACCGGAACTAACGGCTGTACGGTAGATGGAGGTGAGGTAACTTTCACAATTCACCCTAAGCCAGCAGACCCTAAATTGGTCGTTAAAGATTTCTGCGAAGGCACGACAGGCGAATTGCAGAACGTGCCAACAACAGGAGAAATAGTCTGGACAGAAGGCGGAGAACCTGACTTGTCCGGCAAGGTAGGCGAGTACTCTCATAAATACAAAATTGTTGTCACGAACACAGACGGCAAACAGTGCGAAAGTGATGAGGGAAGCTTTGCTTACAAAGTTCACGCCTTGCCTCAGCTGTCTGCAACAGTTATGCAGGGTAAAGAGACAATAAGTGCGTCAAACATGGCTTGTCCGTCTAAGTATGAAAAATTGTCCGTCGAAGTTAATATAACGAATGGTATTGACGGCGCTGCATACACATACGAGTGGAGCGACGGCAAGACTGTTACAGAAAGTGCCAGAGAATTTGAATTGACTTGCGGAATGCCAAACCAGTCATATGGCGTGAAGGTTGGCAGAACGATAAATGCTCTGACTTGTTATAACAATTTGACAATAAATGTCCCTGTGACACCGGCACCGACGCTGACGTGCAACAACGGCTCTGGTTCTTATCCGTTGGTTAACGGCAATACTGTCAACGTAAGCTTTACTGCTCCTACGCTTGCTTCTACATGCGTTGATGCGGGCGGCAGTTTTAAACTGTTTGAAATAGGTGATGGTAATGCTGAAAAGCTTATAAAGGAATCAAACTCTTGGTCAAATCTGAGCGAGAATTTGGGTCTTGGCTCTTATAAAGCTGTGTTTACGGCTAACGACAAGTGTTTGGGTAATAAAGTTAATGTCTGCGAATGGAGTTTCAATGTTACTGATGACGACAAGCCTTCTATAAACTGCAAGGCTCCGCTTGAATTTGAAATAAAGAGCGGCGACCAGTGCGTATATGTTCTGCAGTCTGGCGACATAACAGAGCTTCCAGAAGTTTACGAAAATAGTAGTTTGTACACATTGGTGGGAGAGCTGCAAGGCGGAACAGATAAGATTACTGTAAACGCAGATGGCTCACGCACCGGAAGCATCACATTCCAAAAAGGTGCAAATACAATTCGTTGGACTGTTACCGACGGCGCTCTGAACAGCGCTTCTTGCGATCAGAAAGTAACTGTGGTTGACAAGGTTAAGCCAACAATCGTCTGCAAGGGAGACACAACAGTTGAGGCGGATGCAGACTGCTATGCGAAGGTCTCCATTGTCGCTCCAGAAACATCAGACAATTGTGGCGGTACAGTTGCATTGTCCGCAGTTCGTCTTGACACCAAGGCTGCTTTAACTTTGGTTGGCAATAAAGTTGAAGACGATTTCCCGATTGGCGAAACTGTAATCAGATGGTATGCCGAAGATGAGTCGGGCAACAAAGACAGCTGCAAACAGACGGTTACGGTGAACGACTTGGAGCCGACGATAACTTGCGGTGCTTCTCCTATTGAAAAGATTGCTCCGGACGGTTCGTGCAGCTGGTCGGGCAAAATTGATCTTCCTGAGTATTCGGACAACTGTTCTCCTAAATTAACGGCGACACGCTCTGACGGAGTGTCAATTGCCATAGTAAAGGACGAAAACGGAGCCGAAAAGGTCAATACAGGCGCGTTCAATATTGGAGAGACCAAGATTACTTGGACTGTCTCTGACAAAAACGGACACTCAAAGTCTTGCGAACAGATTCTGATTGTTAAAGACACGACAAAACCAGTGCTGGATTGCATGGACGATGTGAGACTTGATGCGAACGAAGATTGTAAGGCTACGTTAACTGTTAAGCTGCCAACTGTTAATGAGTGCGGTCCGTACGAGTTGAAGGCGGTAGCTAACGGTGTAGAGATAGCTCTTGACACGGAGGATGATTTCAGCATGACGTTTGGACTTGGAACAACTGAGATTTACTGGACAGCTACTGACACGTCTAAAAACGTAGGCGAATGTACACAGACGATAAAGGTTGAAGATAATACTAAGCCGTCTATAAAATGTGGCGGCGATATTAGCGAAGAGGCAGTCAAGGACTGCAAGTGGCTCGGAGAAATTGCTCTTCCTGATTATTCGGACAACTGCGTTTCGAAGGAAAAACTTGTGCTTACGGTGACACGTGACGACAACGCTTCTATCTCATTACAGGACGGAAAAGTTTCTGCAGACTCGTTTAGCGTGGGCACAACTAAACTGATTTGGACGGTGTCCGACGGCAAGTTGTCAGAATCTTGCACGCAGACGATAACTGTTACCGACGCTACTAAGCCAGAATTGACTTGCGAAGGTAATAAGATTACAGAATATACATCTGCTAATTCGTGCAGCTGGAACGGGCAAATTGAGGTGCCAGCAGTGACAGACAACTGCTCATACACTCTGACTGCAGAAGCGAAACATCATGGGTCGGACAAGACTTACAGCCTCGGCGTGGCTGACGGATATGCCTCTGGCATATTTGAAAAGGGTACAACTGTTATAACTTGGACCGCCAAGGATGACAAAGGTAATACAGGCACTTGCACTCAGGAAGTGGAGGTTGTTGATAATGTTCCTCCTACGATTTCGTGCGACGGCATGAGCAAGACATTTGACATTACAGACAACTCTTCTTGTGAGGTGGCGCACGAATTTGCTTTGCCAACTTATTCGGACAACTGCGGCGCGACTCTCTCTTACGTGGCGAAGGATGACAATGGTGAAAATGTTGATCTGACTATTGACAATTCAAATAAAACGGCAAATGGCACATTCCAGAAAGGCTCGACTGTTATCACTTGGTCTGTCTCTGACGGTGTGAACGATCCTGTCACTTGCGAACAGACAATCACGGTAGTGGATAATATTGACCCCGTTGTGACTTGTGGAAAAGATACAGTGATAGAACTCACAGACGGAAGCTGCGAATGGGACGGAAGTATTGGCGCGCCGAAGTATTCAGACAACTGTCCTGACGTGACTCTGAGCGCGTCGGCAGACAATAATGTTACATTGTCTTCTGTAACGGACGGTAAGGTTTCTGGCTCGTTCCCTATCGGCTCAACAACTATCACATGGACGGTGACAGACGGTTCTAACAATCTTTCTTCATGCACTCAGACTGTAAAGGTGGAAGATAAAACTGCTCCTGATCTTGTGTGCGAAGGTGATGTGTCAAAAGATGCTGATGCGGATAAACTGTGTATGGCTACAAAAGTGTCTGTGACTCTTCCAACTGTCACAGAAAACTGCAGCAAGCCATATACTCTGACTGCAACAAGAAGCGACGGTGTTGCGATGAATTTGCAAGATGGCGCAAATGTGTATGTGGGCGACTTCTACGTCGGCACAACAACTATCACATGGACGGCTAAGGATGAGGCTGGAAATGTCTCTGAACCTTGCACTCAGAAGGTAGTTGTGACTGACAATGTTGCAAGAAACTTGGATTTGACTCATAATATTTGTGACCTTTCCAAATATAAAGATGATGACGCAATTGCAGAGATAGAAAGGAATTATCAGGATTACTATGTTAAGGAACTAAAAAGTTCCGAGTCGAATCCAGGAGTGTATGGCTTCATATTGGCGCATAAGAAAGCGACAGTCGATATAGCAACGTGTAGTTATAGCGGAACTCTTACTGTCAGCGCTTCGAGACCTGATGCTCTTCTTGATTTGACGCACACAGTTTGTGTTTTGAGCAGTTTCGGAGAAGCTGATGCGGAAGCGTTCATCAAGAGCAAGACTGGTAATGTGTATGATGTGGAAAATGTAACTGCTTCGGGCGATTCTAAGGTCTTCTCTTACACGTTGAAGGCGACTCAGGGTGATTGTGTGTATGATGGTGGTAAGCTGACTGTTAGTCAGTATGACAAGCCTGTTGCTCCTGAGCTTAAAGTGGCAGACTTCTGTTTCGGCTCGACAGGCGAGTTGACGTACGAAGCAGGTATAGACAAAGACAAGGTTAAGTGGACTCCTTCTTATCCTGACCTGACCGAAACGGCAGAGGCCAAGGAACACAGCTATTCGTACAAATATATAGATAACAACGGCTGCGAGAGCGTGGATAAGACATTGACTTATACGGTTAATCCAAAACCTGTTGTTCCTGAGCTTAAAGTGGCAGACTTCTGTTTCGGCTCAACGGGTGTGTTGACGCACAAAGGAACTCTTCCTGACACATTCGGAACAGACAAGAACAAGATTGAGTGGACTGAAGGTTACCCTGACTTGACAGCAACGGCTGAGGCACGACCATATAAATATTCGTACACATATACAGACGAAAATGGTTGTGTGAGCGAATCTGCTGACTTGACATACACCGTTCACGCTAATCCGCAAATATCTTGGGTTGTGAAGCAGGGCGGCAACGTGATTCCGGACGGCGGTAAGATTTGCCGCTCTAAGTCTGGCGACCTTATAGTAGAGGTTGAGGTGAGCAACTTCAGCAGCGAATTGTCTTACATGTTTGGCTCTGAACCTGCGTCGGATATTAACACGAAGACGTATGATTATGATTGTACGACTGCTGATTTCAGCACAGATGTTACTGTGGTTCATACCGCAAACAACACTGCTTGCTCAACTTCTGTAGAAGTTAATGTTTCGTTTGAAGCGCAACCGACGCTCACATGCGCAGCAGGCGAAGCGCCTGAATATTATTTGCCATCTGACGCTTGCGAGGTGGACGTTCCGTTCAAGGCTCCGTCTTATACTGGCTGCAACTCTTCTGTGCCGTTCTCTTTTGCTTTGCAGAAGATGATTGGTGGGTCGTATGCAGATGTTATAGTTCCTGCTCAAAACTGGAAGACAACTTCGTACAAACTTGCTCCTGGCTCGTACAAGACTATATTCACGGTTAATGATAACTGTCTGGATGTGAAATCTTGTGAAAGAACATTTGAAGTCAAAGATAAAATAGCTCCGGACTTCACTTGTCCTGATCCTATTAGCGTTAGCACTGATGAAGGCAAATGTGGCGCAGATATTGACCTTGCAGTTCCTGTAGTTACAGATAATTGCGACGGAGCTAGGATTGAGGCTTCTCTTCCGAGTGGAACAGTTAAAGTTAGCGGAGATGTTGTCAGAGAAAGTTTCTCTGTTGGTGGCACAGATGTGACGTGGACTGCTTACGATGCGGCTGGCAATTCCAAATCATGCGTTCAGAAGGTGACCGTGACTGACAACGAAGAGCCTGTTGTGAACTGTGTTAAGGATATAGCCCAGTATATGGTGAACGATGCCTGCGGATGGTCTGGCAATATTTCGCTTCCTCAGTTTACGGACAACTGCGGCGTTATTGAACTGTCTGCAACTCGTTCGGACAATGTTCCTGTGACGATAGATATGGATAACAAGACGGTTTCAACAGGACGATTCCCGTTAAACGAAACTGTCATCACATGGACTGCGACTGATGCAAATAGAAATACAGGCACTTGCACACAGACGATAGAGGTTCTTGATAATGTTCCTCCTACGATAACTTGCGAAAAAGACAAGGAAGTGTTTGCAGACAACTCTTGTGAGTGGAACGGAGCTTTGACTCTTCCGTCTGCAAATGATAACTGTAGCGACTATACGCCTAAGGCAGAGTATAGCACGGACGATGTCAATTACAACACCCTGACATCTACAAATAATGTAAGATTCCCGATTGGCACTACATTTGTCAGATGGACGGTTACGGACAAGGCCAATAACACAGCGTCTTGTTCTCTGAAGGTGATTGTTAAGGATAATATTCCGCCGACAATTGCGTGTGGCGCTGATGTAGAAACACCGGCAACAGAAATGTGTCGCGCAACAAGTGTGTCTGTGCCTCTTCCAACTGTCACAGAAAACTGCAGCAAGCCATATACGCTGACTGCAACAAGAAGCGACGGTGTTGCGATGAATTTGCAAGATGGCGCAAATGTGTATGTGGGCGACTTCTACGTCGGCACAACAACTATCACATGGACGGCTAAGGATGAGGCTGGAAATGTCTCTGAACCTTGCACTCAGAAGG
This sequence comes from uncultured Bacteroidales bacterium, assembly GCA_937915765.1. GTDB lineage: Bacteria > Bacteroidota > Bacteroidia > Bacteroidales > Paludibacteraceae > RGIG9379. The sequence goes on from CALGHE010000093.1 coordinate 7,569, forward strand.
TAGTTGTGACTGACAATGTTGCAAGAAACTTGGATTTGACTCTTAATATTTGTGACCTTTCCAAGTACACAGAGGCGATGGCGAAGGCGGAAATTTCACAGAAATATCCTGACTATAACGTGAAAATGGGGGATAAGACCGAAAGCGATCAGGTCCGTACTTATCATTTCACATTGACACATAAGAATGCATCTGGCACAATAGCGACATGCGAGTATAGCGGAACTCTTACAGTCAGTGCGTCGAAGCCGGAAAATCTTCTCAATTTGACGCATCAGGTGTGCGATTTGAGTGCCTTTACTAATGACGATGCTAAGAATCATATAAAAGGTTTGGCAAGCGAATATAATGTGACGGTAACTTCAGGTAGCTCCGGTGTGTTCAATTACACTTTGAGCCAAGATAACTGCTCTTATGAAGGCAAACTGACCGTGACAGAATTCGTTAAGCCAACATTGCCTGTGGTAAATAACATGGAGTTCTGCGAAAACGCTTCCGACAAACCGTCTTTGCCCCAAGACACAGTAGTTGACGGTGTCACTTACACATACACATGGGCAGGAGAGTCAAATGGAGCGGACACAGACCTGAGGAAATTGGCAGCAGGCAGCTACAAGTACAGCTACACAGCAACAGAAAGCGTTCACGAATGTGTCAGCGAGAGCAGGGAACTTGAAGTTATAGTAAACAAGAAGCCATACGCTCCGAATCTTTCGGTTGAGAACTTCTGCGAGGGCACGCAAGGCTCATTCTCCATGGACACAACAGGCTTGAAACTTCTGTGGAAGAACGGCGCTCCAACTCTTTCAGAAAAAGCAGGATTCCATGACTACTCATACACCTACACCGACGGCAACGGCTGCAAGGTTGACAGCGTACTGAAGTTCGAGGTTTACACCAAGCCGACCGCTCCGGAAGTGTCAATTGTGCCGTTCTGCGAAAACGCGTCAAACAAACCAGTTTTGCCAACAGACACTGTGGACGGCGGCATTACTTACACGTATGAATGGTCACCGCAGACACCGCTTTCAAGCTTGTCTGCAGGCGATTACGAATACAGCTACAAGGCAAAGGAAAGCGAACACGGATGTGTCAGCGATAGCAAGACTTTGAAGGTTACAGTCAATGCCGCTCCTGCATATCTTTCAAAACTGGCATACACATATTGTCCGGGTCTTAAAGTTGACTCGGCTCTAAATGTAGATGTCCCTGAGGCGTACAAAGCTCAGTTAGACGCGTCGTACAACAGTGAGATTGTGGAGGTTGCGAAAAATAACGACTCATATACATACACTATAAGCAACACAAGCGGCTGTTCCGTTTCGGGCAGCTTGGACGTGAGCGAGTACCCTGCAGCTGTTGCTCCAAACTTGACGGTGGCAAACTTCTGCGAAGGCTCAACAGGTAAGTTCTCTATGGACACCTTAGGTTTGAATATCGCATGGGAAAACGGTGTGCAGCCAGACCTTTCTAAAACAGCTAAGGCAGGTTCGTCGCATTCTTACAACTATACCTACACAGACAACAACGGATGTTCTGTTAACAGCAAGGTGGAGTACGAAGTTTACGCTTTGCCAACCGCTCCGTATGTCAAAGACATGGCGTTCTGTGAGAACTTGGATGCAGGCACTAAGCCTCAGTTGCCAGTGCCAAATAGTGGCGATTTCGTAGGTCTTGCCATTAACTGGAAAATTGAATTTGGTGCTCTGAACACGCTTGGAGCAGGAGATTACACATACTCCTTCAGCGTGACCGACAATAACCAATGCGAAAGCGCGGACTCGTCGTTTGTTGTGAAGGTTCACAAAACGCCAGCTGTTCCTGTCTTCTCTGTTGCAGACTTCTGCGAAGGCACGGCAGGCACTTTGGTAGAAGATCCGAATGTGCCTTCTACATCAGACAAACTGATATGGTCGCCGTCATATCCTAAACTGACAGATGTGTCGGCAGAACAATATAAATACAGCTACACTTACACAGACGGTAACAGCTGTTCTGTAAATGGTTCACTTACGTTCAATGTCAAGGCGAAGCCAGATTTGCCAACATTGACAGTAGAAAACTTCTGCGAGGGTGTGGGCGGAGAACTTAAAGGTGTGCCTGCCGTAGGAACAATCAATTGGGATAATAATAACAAGCCTAATTATGGAACAGGCGCGTCAGCCGGCGGCCATTCGTACGGTTACTCATATACATACACTAACGGCTGTACGGTGGATGACGGTGTATTAACTTACAAAGTTCACCCTAAGCCAGCAGTTCCAAACTTGGTAGTTTCAGACTTCTGCGAAGGCACGACAGGCGAATTGCTGAACAAGCCGACTGACGGCAAGATAGTCTGGACAGATGGCAAAGAACCTGACTTGTCTGGCACGGTCGCAAAAGATTATTCTTACACATACAAGCACGTAGTCTCTTACGACGGTGGCAAGAACAACTGTGAAAGCGCCGTAGGAACTCTTGCATACAAGGTTCACGCTCTGCCTCAGCTGTCAGCGACTGTTATGCAGGGTAGCACGGTTGTGGATGCGTCAAACAAGGCTTGTCCGTCTAAGGGTGAAAATGTGGTTGTCAACGTTTCGGTTGATAATAATATTGCAGACGCTACATTTAAATACGTGTGGAGCGACGACAACACTATTACGACGAGCAACAGAAGTGTGGCTTTGAAGTGCGGCGATGCAGATAAAACTTACACTGTCACTGTCAGCAGCGTTGTGGCAAACGCTCCGACTTGCTCTCAGAAATGGACAATAGATGTCCCTGTGACACCGGCACCGACGCTGACGTGCGACAACGGCTTAGCTTCGTATGCGATGCCGGATAACAAATCGACTGCAAGTGTGAAGTTCACACCTCCTGTTCTGGACAACTCATGCGCGAATGCAGGCGGAAGCTTTGCATTGTACAAGACTGAAGATGGTAAGGATAATGAAAAGCTTGTCGCTTCTGATAAATGGGCGGAATTTAGCAAAGACCTTGGTCTTGGCACATACAGGGCGGTGTATAAGTCTGATGATGGATGTGTGGACTCTTGCAGTTGGAACTTCTCTGTTACGGATAGCAAAAACCCTGATATTAAGTGTCCGGACATGCTTCCTTTGGAAATCGCAAGCGGTGATCTGTGCACTTACGAGTTAAAGGACGGTGACGCTAAATTGGTATTGCCAAAAGTTAGTGACAACGGCGGCAATTTGACTCTTTTCGGTGTCCTTAACGGCACAGAACAAAATATTGTTGTTGATGTTGAAAATGAGACTTGGACCGGCAGCATGACGTTCAAACTTGGAGAAAACACCATCATATGGACTGTTGTTGACGCGGCGGGCAATGAAGTGACTTGCCCTCAGACTGTAACTGTGGTTGACAAGGTTAAGCCAACAATCGTCTGCAAGGGAGACACAACAGTTGAGGCGGATGCAGACTGCAATGCGAAGGTCTCCATTGTCGCTCCAGAAACATCAGACAATTGTGGCAGTACGGTTACATTGTCTGCCGTTCGTCTCGACACCAAGGCTGCTTTGACTTTGAAAAACGATAGTGTTACTGGCAACTTCCCGCTCGGCGAAACTGTAATCAGATGGTATGCCGAAGATGAGGCTGGCAACAAGGACAGCTGCAGCCAGAAGGTTACGGTGGTTGACGTTACAGAACCGACCATCATTTGCTCCGGCGATTCAATCAAACGATATGTGCCTGCAGGTTCGTGTGTATGGTCGGGAGATGATATTCCGCTTCCTACTAAATTTGAAGACAACTGTTCGGCAGAACTTACAGTAACTCGTTCGGACAACGTGGTGATGACGATAAGCGACGACAAAGTCACTACAGGCGACTTTAATGTTGGCCCTACAGAAATCACATGGACGGTGACCGACGGTGCAAAGCTGACGGCTACGTGCAGCCAGACTCTGATGGTTTACGACACAATCAGGCCAAGGATAACTTGCGGAGCTAGCGTCGAAGTAAACGCAATCGCCTCTTGCAAGTGGCTCGGAACAATCGAAACGCCGAAGTTTGCAGACAACTGCGATATTGTTTCGCTGAACGTGACACGTGACGACAACGGCTCAATTGAAATAACTTTTGATGAAGACAATAAAACGGTTGCTATTGGTAAAACAGACTCGTTCGCTATCGGTAGCGTGACTACTCTGACTTGGACTGTCTCTGACGGCAAGAACTCAAATTATTGCACGCAGACGATAGAGGTGATTGATAGCGAAAAGCCAGTCATAACTTGTCCTAAATCAATTTCAGAATACACGACAAGCACAACTTGCGACTGGACTGGCTACATCGATTGTCCTACTAAGGTTACAGATAACTGCTCTTACACGCTGACTGCAGTTGCAAAACATGTAGATGACCAGGTCGGAACGAATTTGACGATAAGTGGCGGAATGGTTCACGGCACATTCAAGAAGGGTGTTACAACCATCACTTGGACGGCTACGGACAATGCTGGCAATGTGTCTGAACCTTGCGAACAGACTGTGACCATTACGGATAATGTCAGTCCGACAATCTCATGTGATAAAGTGGCTGCAATCACATTAGAGACACCAAGCACATCGTGCGAGGTTACGGCAGACATTCCTCTTCCTGAATATTCGGACAACTGCTCAACTAAATTGACTTACACTGCATTGCATGAAGAGAACACGTTTAATCTGACATCGGTAGATGAAAGCGGCAAGACGGCGACAGGCTTGTTCCCTAAAGGCTCGACTGTTATCACTTGGTCTGTCTCTGACGGTGTGAACGCATCTGTCACTTGCGAACAGACAATCACGGTAGTGGATAATATTGACCCTAGTGTGACTTGTGGAAAAGATACGGTGATAGACCTCACTGACGTAAGTTGCGTATGGGACGGAAGTATTGGCGCGCCGAAGTATTCAGACAACTGTCCTTACGTGACTCTGGGTGCGTCGGCAAACAATAATGTTACATTGTCTGATATAACAGGCGGTAAGGTTTCTGGCCCGTTCCCTATCGGCAAAACAACAATCACATGGACGGCGAAAGACGCCGGTGACCGCACAAGCTCGTGCAAGCAGACTGTGACAGTTACGGACAAGACCGCTCCGTCTATAGATTGTACAAACAGAAACGTGAATGTTACCGCCGATGCAATGTGTCTGGCTAACAACGTAGAGATTCTGCTTCCTGATGTTGACGAAAACTGCAGCAATCCATACACGCTGACAGCAACAAGAAGCGACGGAGCTTCATTGACTATAAACGCAGACAATGCGACAGGTAACTTCTACGCCGGCGAAACAACAATCACATGGACGGCTACGGATGCGGCAGGCAACTCTTCTTCTTGCAACACTACGGTAAATGTGACGCAAGAGGACAAGAACGTTAATATAACACATAACATTTGTGATATCAACTCTTACAACGATGAGAACGCAATTGCGGAAATATCAAGGGTTTATCCGAATTATGATGTTGAGTTAGGCACTATTACAAATGTTAGTGCAGTTGAACGTACTTATGCCTTCACGTTGACTCATACTCATAAGGTTGCTAAGGGTTGCGACTACACAGGTGTTTTGACAGTTAAAGCGGCTAAGCCTGTTGACCTGTTGAATTTGAGTCACACTGTTTGTGATATAGATAAATTTGGAGTGTCAGAGGCACAGGCGCATATCAAGTCGATAACAGGAGATGTTTACAATGTGGAAAATGTGGTGGCTTCGGCAGATTCGAAGGAGTTCTCATACATGTTGGTAGCTGTTCAGGGTCTTTGTAGTTATCCTAATGGTAAACTGACTGTTAGTCAGTATGACAAGCCTGTTGCTCCAAAACTTAAGGTGGATAACTTCTGCGAGGGCTTGACTGGCGAATTGACGCACGAAGGCACTCTTCCTGACACATTCGGAACAGACAAGAACAAGATTGTATGGACCGGAGGTTATCCAGACTTGACCGCAACGGCAGGGGTTAAGGATCACAGCTATAAGTACACATACATAGACGGCAACGGCTGTTCTGTTGATAGCGAGTTGAAGTACACGGTTTACAGCAAGCCTGATGCTCCAAAGCTTGCGGTTGCAGACTTCTGTGAGGGCGCCAGCGGTGTTTTGTCTGGAAATCTTGGAGGCATTACTTGGACCGCAGGCGCTCCTGATGTTTCGACGGCTGCTGCTGTTGGTGTTCATGAGTATGAATACACCTATTCGGTATCGTATGATAATGATAAACTTACTTGCGTCAGCGTTCCTGAAACATTGAGGTATGAGGTTCACGCTCTTCCTAAGTTCAAGACCGAACTTGTTCAGGGCGAAACGGTTATCTCTGGCTCTACAAAAGTGTGCCGCTCTGAAAATACTGAGCTGAAGATTACTGCGTCTGTTACAAATGGGACAGTTTTGAAAGGTGCTGTTTCTTATGCTTACGATGGAAAAGCGAACGGAATCTTGACATACGATTGCTCTTCTGATGATTATGATGTTGAGGTGAAAGTGTTCAATACAGTTTCGTCAACTCTTGCGTGCTCAAGCTCTGATACTGTAAACGTGCCGTTTGCGGAAAATCCTACGTTCACATGCGCAACTGCTGACAACGTATATTATCTTCCGACAACTGCATGTGTCGCAAATGTTCCGTTCAAAGCGCCAGCGTACACAAGCTGCAAGCCGGATGCTGCTAAGTCTTTTGTTCTGCAGAAGATAGACGGCTCTAATGTTTCTGATTTGGCTAAACTGAATGATTGGAGCCTTGCTTCGATGGATCTTGCTCCGGGTCTTTACAAGACAATCTTTACGGTTGCTGACAGATGTCTGCAGGACAAAAATATTTGTGAGCATAGCTTTGAGGTCAAGGACGCAATCAAGCCTGTTCTGACTTGTGCCTCTGTAGCTCCGGTTGATGCAGATGAAAAATGCATGGCGGCGGTTTCGCTTACTGTGCCGAAGGTTACTGAAAACTGCTCTTACATATTGTCTGCAACACGTTCGGACAAAGAGCCTGTTACTGTATCTGGCAACACAACTGTTACAACAGGCTTGTTCCCAATCGGCTCAACTACGGTTACATGGATAGCTGTTGACCCTGCCGGAAATGCGGACAGCTGCAAGCAGATTGTCACGGTGGTTGACAATACAGCTCCTGTAGTTACTTGTACTGATACAGTAACTCAGTTTACACCAGATAACACTTGCGAGTGGTCGGGCAACGTCTCTCTTCCTGCGGTTACAGAAAACTGCGGATATGAACTGACTGCGACTCGTTCGGATTTGGTTCCTGTAACGATTGATGACAGTAAAGATTATATTGCAGGCACCTTCCCGTTAGGTGTAACTAAAATCATTTGGACCGCAACAGATGGTGCGAAAAAAACAGGAACTTGTGAACAGGTTATAAAGGTTGTTGACAATATCGTGCCGGAACTCGCATGCAGCGACATGAACGTTTTGGCGGACAATGATTGTCAATGGTCCGGCTCCGTAACTCTTCCTGTTGTAACGGAAAACTGCAGCTACACACTGACTGCGGTGCGTTCGGACAATTCGACTTGGGATTTGACAAAACCGTTCGGTTTGGGAGAAACCTCAATCACATGGACGGCAGAGGACAAGTCCGGAAATAAAGACTATTGCACACAAAAGGTGATAGTTAAGGACAATATTCCTCCAACTGTAACGTGTCCTGCAAATGCTACGGTTTATGTAGGTGCAGATTGCAAATGGACTGGCTTGTTCGGTGGAACAGAGGTTGGCAAGCCTGTGTTTGGAGACAATTGCAAGTTTAAGTATGATGCGGTTATCACGGCCGAAGATGGCTCGGCTGTTGAGTTTGTAGATTTTAGCACGGGAATCACACTGCCTAAGGGTCTCGCTACTGTGATCTGGACCGTGACTGACAGCGCTAAATTGTCTGCAACTTGCACTCATACTATAAACGTTCTTGACACAATCAGCCCTTCTATTACATGCAAAGATGATGTGGACGGTTTTGCGGATGTTGCGTCTTGCTTGTGGACAGGTGATGTGACGAAACCGACCTTCGAGGATAACTGTAATGTTGTGACTTTGACTTATGAGGCGAAGGACGACAAAGGCAATGTTATTGCTCTGACTGATGCAACTGATAAGGTCAGCGGCTCGTTCCCTATCGGCACAACAACAATCATATGGAAAGTCACCGACAAGTCTGGAAATTCTAAAACTTGCAAGCAGAATGTGATAATAAAGGATAACATCGCTCCTAAGGTTGAATGTGATGACGAAATTAGTGTTGTCGCTGGTGAAATGTGCAAGGCTAAGGGTGTTGAAATTCCGTTGCCTAAGGTTACTGAAAACTGCAGCAATCCATACACGCTGACCGCAACAAGAAGCGACGGTGCTGATATGGCTCTTCCAAAAGTCGGCGACAAAACTGCAGGCGATTTCTTCGTCGGAACAACAACTATAGAATGGACTGCTGCAGACGCTGTTCTGAACTCTGCAACTTGTATTACAACCGTTGTTGTGACAGAAGGTGAAAGGGATGTTGACGCAACTCACATTATTTGCGACCTCGCCTCTTATGATAAAACTGATGCAAAGACGGAAATCGAACGTCTTTATCCTAATTATGTTGTGACGATTGGAAATGTTGGAAATCTTGTTGATGTTGAAGAGAACGGAGTTAAAGTTCCGACTCGCACATACGGATTCTCGCTGAAGCACCAAAAGGCAACAGATGATTACGATTACGCAACTTGCACATACTCAGGCACTCTTACAGTCAAGGCTACCAAGCCGGTAGATTTGCTGGATTTGAGTCATACAGTGTGCGACACGAGCGTGTTTGATGCAGTCGCGGCGACTAAGTTTATCGCGTCCAAGACTGGTACTGTGTATGACGTTTCGGATGTTAAGGATGCAAAAGAAGATGGTGTCAAGAAGTTCACATACACATTGACCGGTAAGGCTAACGCGGTAGATTGCAAGTACAAAGATGGAGTGTTGCTTGTTGATGAGTACCCGGCTATAACCATCTCTCCGTCTATAGCTGATATTTGCGAGGGCGGAAATGTGAAAGTGAAAGGTTTGCCGGCTTCGGGCGTTGTTTGGGACGGCGATTTCAGCGGATTTGACGAGGCTGTGGGCGACCATAGGTATGATTATGTTTATACTGACGGAAACGGCTGTAAACTTGACAGTTTCTTGAGCTATACGGTTCACGCTCGTCCTCAGATCTCTGTAGTTGTTAAACAGGGTAGTGCAGATATATCTGGTGGCGGAAAACTTTGTCCGTCGATGTCTGGCGATTTGTCTATGGAGATTGTGATAAACAATGCAATCACGGACAAGGACACTATCTATGAATGGAACAAGCTGAGAGGCGATAAGGATACGATAGTTGATATTAGCTGCGGAATGACAAATAACTTGTCTTACGTGGTGGTTGCGAAAGATAGCGTCTCTGAGGTTCTGACCTGCGCAAGCGACGAGCTGATTGTTACTGTTCCGTTTGAGCCTGCTCCTTCTTTGGACTGCCATAATGGAGATGCGTCTTATATTTTGCCAGATGACAAGCCGTTCGTGACTGTGCCGCTTGAGGCTCCGGATTTGGTGTCTTGCTCTGGAGCTGATGTCAACTTCAAGTTGCTGAAGAATGGTAAAGATAGTATAACTTCTAATAATTGGGATTTGGCAAGTCTTGATCTTGGTGTGGGCAGATACACTGTTGTTTACGAGACGAATGACGCTTGCTTGGTGGAAGCAAATAATAATGTCTGCGAATGGGAGTTTGTCGTTGCGGATGAAGGTGCTCCAACTGTTATTTGTGGAGATACAATGAAGTTTGAAATTTTAACAGGTAATACTTGTGATTATACAATGAAAGCAGGTGATGTGCTGGATTTGCCAAGCTTCTCAGACAATGGAGGTTCTGCTCTTACTGTGTTTGGTGTTCTGAACGGAACAACAGATACGGTGAAGGTTAGCGTGAACGGAACTGACACTACGTACGCGCCTAAGAATATCACATTTAAAGAAGGCGAAAACAAGATTGCTTGGACTGTGAAAGATGCAAGCGGCAATCCTGCAAGCTGTGTTCAGTACATCTTTGTTTACGACAAAGTTAACCCAACAATCGTCTGCAAGAACGACACAACGGTTGAAGTTGGAGCCGATTGTAAATCTGCAGTGACACTTAAAGCTCCGTCTGTGTCAGACAATTGCGACAATTCGGTTAATTTGACGGCTAAGCGTCTTGACAGCAATGCTAATATATCTGTGGTTATAAGTGCGACAGACACAACCGTTACGGGCGAGTTCTTGTTCGATGAAACAATTGTGCGTTGGTACGCAACAGATGAGTCCGGCAATATAGATAGCTGCGATCAGAAGGTGACAGTTATAGATACTGTAGCTCCGGTTCTTGCATGTTCTAAGGACACAACTGTAGATGTAGGCGAAGGCTGCAAGGCGGATGTTAAACTGACCGTTCCGAGCGTGTTCGACAATTGCGCGTACAGTTTGACGGTAAGCCGTTCAGACAAAGCGCCAATATCTATCAACATAGAAAATGGCGACACTACGGTTGTTACCGATGCGTTCTTTGTTGACAAGACTGTTATAACATGGAGGGCTACGGATAGAAACGGCAATGTTGACAGCTGCGACCAAGTAGTTACAGTTATAGACATCATTGCTCCTGCAATTACTTGCGCAGACACCATCAAGGTGATGGCTGGTGAGTATTGTGTCGCTCCGGGCGTGAAAGTTGAGCTGCCGAAAATTGTTGAAAATTGCGGTGATTATACTCTGAACGTCTCTCGTTCGGACGGCGGTTATATATCTGTCTCCAACGGGGCTGTCAGAACTGACGCGTTCCCTCTTGATACAACGTACATCACGTGGACGGCTACAGACAATAACGAAAACAGCAGCTATTGCTCTCAGGTTATTGTGGTTGACGTTGAACGCAAGCCGGTTATAGATTGCTCTAAGCTGAAGAACTTGAAGTTCATAGCTAAGGGCGCGTGCGAGGTTGATGTTGACGAAACTATGATTCCGGTGCCGGTTGCTAAGGTGGCTTGCTCTGATGATGTGATTGAGGGTGTTGGTGTCCGTGAAGATGGCTCTTCTATCTACGGAAGCTACTTTGTGGGTGAGTCGTTTATTAACTGGACGTTCACAAATACAGAGGATAATCTGACAGCAACTTGTGTGCAGAAGGTTAGCGTCTTGTCCGACAAGCGTCTTGAAAAACCATGCTACACATTGTCTCTGGATACTATCATTGTCGAAATTCCTGCAGGTCAGTGCAGCGTTAGCGCTGAGGATGTGCTTCCTAAGGATGTGCTTTACGCAAAGAATCCTTGTACGGGCAAGTACGTGAAGGGCGAGCTGCAGCGTCCGGGCGGCATAAATCTGAACGAGCCTTTCTCAAGAGGTGTCACTTCCATCTTCTGGGTGTTTGTTGACGAGTCTAATACGTTGACGTTCCCAGTTGACGCGTGCGAGCAGTTTGTTAAGATTACTGGTCCGAAGATGGTGGATTGTGATAATTTTGCAGACAAGACTGTAAGTCTCGCCCTTTCTGAATGCTCTCTTGAGGCTGCTAAACTGAACTTGTCTGCTCCGGAGGTGACTAATCCTTGCTACAACGGCGCGGTTATGGTTCCAGACACTGTGCGTTCGTCTGGCAAGGCTATGACTGAACCGTACGCGGTTGGCTCTGATACTGTCACTTGGACTTATGTGTTGCCTGTAAGTGGATTGATTATTGATACTGTTTCATGCAAGCAGGTAATCACCGTCAAGGATACTTTGGCTCCGGTGTTTGATTGTAGTCAGCTTGAATCGCCTATCGTTATGAGTCAGCATACTTATGACGAGGTGATGTCTTACGAAAAGGCAGTGCAGATGGGTCTGAGAATGCCAGTTGTTACTGATGCGTGCGGCGATGTGACTATGCTTCCTCATCGTAGCGACGGAAAGGCTCTTGAAGATGATTTCGAAAGGGGCGACTCTGTTGTCGTGACTTGGGTGTTTGCTGATATTTATGGCAATGCGGACAGCTGCGAGCAGGTCGTTATTGTGGAAGACCTCGTGGCTCCTATATTGGAGTGTCCTAAGGTTAAAGATTTCACGCTTGCCTGCGTGGGTGACTTGCCAGAGGCTTATGGCTCTTACGAAGAGTTTGTTATGGCTAATGGCTCTGTGTCTGAAGAGCATAAGGTGCTTAAAGAGTCGTTCGGCTCGTATGATAGTATTCCGGAAGGCATGTCGCTTTGCGACGCAGAGATTTGGAGGGTTTATCACATGACAGATTTCTTAGGTCGCAAAGTCTCTTGCTCGCAGATGTTCGAGATTGTGGATTCTGTCGCTCCTGTCTTGAGCATGGTGGTGGACGGAAAGGTTAAGCACGACGGAACGTTTGTGAAGAACTTGAAGTGTACGGACGAACTTCCTGAGTTCCCTGTTCCATCTGCAAAGGACAATTGTTCTGAAGTGACTATAGAGATGACCGAGGTTAGCACTCGTGGCGAAGACCCTGACTCTTGTAGTTATTATACTTATGAGATTAAGCGCACATGGAGCGCTGTTGATGCGTGCGGCAACAGAAGCTTGCCTATCTCGTACGTGATTAGCGTGGTTGACGATACTAAGCCGACAATCGCTCTTGACGATAGCTGGGCTAAGGACACTATGTTCTCTATTAATATGAAAAACTGTGAGTTCGGTGCTCCTAATCTTGTATCTACGTTGCCTAAGGATTTTGCGGTGACTGACGATTGTGCCGGCGAAGGTCATGTCAGGGTTTATCAGAAGCCTGATTTTAGAAGCGTGCTTGACAAGACAACTAAAGTTTATGTCTATGTGGAGGATGCTTGCCATAACTTTGACACAATAAGCAGGGTTGTTTATGTGCCTACTGTTGAATCTGTGGTTAGTATTACGGCGAAAGATACCGCTATCTGCGGATTTGACGGCAATGAACTGAATTTGTGGAGCCCTGAAATTCGTAGCGCTTCTGGTAATATATATATGTCGCTTAATAATGGAATGGTTTTTGAAAGGACAAGCCAGGTGTTCTTTGACTGTTACCGTGATTCGATATCGGAAGAGAGCCTTGTGTTTAGTGATAACAGAAGGACTTATTATAACAAATATTTCAAAGGTGATAAGGTGGAATATAATAGTTTGAAGGCTAAACTTACATCTCTGACTAGAATGACTCAGTCTGGCACATACTATTACGTGGCGATGGATACGTTCTCTTATTGTACGGATACGGTCAAGATAGAGCTGACGGTTAACGAACGTCCTCGTATCGCTCTCGAACATCCTTTGATTGATGTCTGCGAAGATGACTCTATTCCGCTGTTCGAAAGCGGCAATGACCTTTACAGCAGAGCTAATGTGTGCTTGAACGAGATGGGTACGTTCCCTGTGACTGACGAGGGCTGGATGGTTGACGGCAATGTTTATCGTGCGGAAGATACTGTCCGCTATAGAGAGTATTTGCAGCCTATGCTTTATTATGCTACGAACTTGTGCGGTACTTCGACAAGTAAGGACAGCTACTTCTGGCTCTGCGGCGATTCTTTGTGGTCTGAGTCTGACAGTCTCGCTATGGTCGGCTCTAAGGAGAACCTTGCTGCTTGGCGCGCTGATACGCTGTATGCTCTTGACTCTATCAACGTGAGGACGCACCACAGGTTCAACCCTGATGAAATCGTGCTTTCTACCGAGCCTAACGATAAAGCTCGTGTCTGGATTGGCGAGGATGTGTCTCTGTCTGTACGGACCAAGAAGCAGCCAAAGTCTTATTTCTGGTACAAGGTGAATGAGGCGTTCGATGGTCATAGGGGCGTGGTTTATGACAGGTTCGGCGAAATTTTTGATGGCGACGTGAATCTGTTTGATATGAAGGACGAACTGATTATGGTTAAGGATTCTGCGGATGATAAGCCATTCTCTATAGACCTTGTCTCTTTGAGGGATTCTGCTCTATATTATGTGCTGGTGACCGACAGTGTCTGTCCGGCTATGGCAAGTAACATTGTTAGTGTGGATGTTATGGATAAACTGCCTACGGCTATCACTCCGTATGTGTTCGACGGCATGAACGATGCGTTCATGAAAGGGCACTATATCAGAGTGTTTAACCGTTACGGACAGTGGGTTTACGACGGCGAAGATGGCTGGGACGGTACTTACAGAGGCTTGAAGGCTGACCCTGGCGTTTATTACTACGAGGTCATATTCAACGGGGTTGTCAGACGTGGCTCTATTGAAGTGGTTAAGTTCTAAAGGCACTTCTGTTTATTGTTGCAAATTGTAATTTTATACTGATAGACGGGGAGAAGACTTGGCTTTTTCTCCCCTTTGTTTTTTTGCCTTCGCAAAATCGCTATGCATTTGTTTTTTTTAATGATATTTTTCACTAATTTTGCGTTTCGTTGGGTCTGGGTTGGCTCTTGCAATTTTTGAATGTAATTTAAAAACAAAATAGATTTATGGCTTCACAGGATGATGTTTTCAAGAAGTTAGTCGCTCATTGCAAGGAATACGGTTTTGTTTTCCCTTCAAGTGAGATTTACGACGGACTGGGCGCCGTTTACGATTATGGACAGAACGGTGTTGAACTGAAGAATAATATTAAGAAATACTGGTGGGACAGCATGACGCTCCTTCATACTAACATCGTTGGTATCGACGCGGCTATTTTCATGCACCCTACAACTTGGAAGGCGTCTGGTCACGTTGACGCGTTTAACGACCCTCTGATTGACAATAAGGATTCTAAGAAACGTTATCGCGCGGATGTGCTTATCGAGGAGCAGCTTGCCAAGTATGACGACAAGATCGAGAAGGAAGTGGAAAAGGCTGCTAAGAAGTTTGGCGATTCTTTTGACGCTGAGCTTTTCCGCCAGACTAACCCTCGTGTTCTTGAAAATAAGGCTAAACGTGACGAATTGCACACTCGCTTCGCGAAGGCTTTGAATGATAACGATTTGGCTGAACTTAAGAAGATTATCGAGGATTATGAAATCGTTTGCCCTATTAGCGGAACTAAGAACTGGACTGATGTTCGTCAGTTCAATCTTATGTTCTCTACCGAAATGGGCTCTACTGCTGATGGCGCAATGAAGATTTACTTGCGTCCGGAAACGGCTCAGGGTATCTTTGTTAATTACCTTAATGTGCAGAAAACGGGACGTATGAAGATTCCTTTCGGTATCGCTCAGATTGGAAAGGCGTTCCGTAACGAAATCGTGGCGCGTCAGTTCGTGTTCCGTATGCGCGAGTTTGAACAGATGGAAATGCAGTTCTTTGTGCGTCCGGGTGAGGAACTTAAATGGTTCGAACACTGGAAGGAGTTCCGCTTGAAATGGCACAAGGCTCTTGGGCTTGGCGACCAGAAATACCGTTATCATGACCATGACAAACTTGCTCATTATGCTAACGCGGCTACTGACATCGAGTTTGAAATGCCTTTCGGATTCAAAGAGGTTGAGGGTATTCACTCAAGAACTGACTTTGACTTGAGCAGCCACGAGAAGTATTCTGGCAAAAACATCAAGTATTTCGACCCTGAAATTAATGAGTCTTATACTCCGTATGTTATCGAAACTTCTATTGGTGTGGACCGTATGTTCCTGAGCATCATGTGCTCCGCTTATAAGGAAGAAAAGCTTGAAGGTGGCGACACGCGTGTTGTTCTTAATTTGCCTCCGGTGCTCGCTCCGGTTAAGGTGGCGGTGCTGCCGCTACTTAAGAAGGACGGACTGCCTGAAAAGGCTACTGAAATAATGAACGGACTGAAGTTCGATTTCAGATGCACTTACGAGGAAAAGGATACTATTGGTAAGCGCTACCGCCGTCAGGACGCTATCGGTACTCCGTTCTGTATCACTGTTGACCATCAGACTATCGAGGATAATACTGTGACTATCCGTTACCGCGACACTATGAAGCAGGAACGCGTCAAGGTTGAGGAACTTCACGCTATTATCGATGCGCAGGTTAACATGAAGAACTTGTTTAAAAAGATTGTCGGATAATTGTTTTTTTTGTACGAAACCATCGGCTTTAAATGTGGCTGATGGTTTCTTTTGTTTGGGCTGATGAAGAGAATTGGACTAATTTCTGATACGCACGGGTACTGGGACGATAGGTATCTGACCTACTTTGCGGAGTGCGACGAGGTCTGGCATGCCGGCGATATCGGGTCTGAGGCTCTGGCTGACAGATTTGAAAGTTCATGGGTTCTCAGAGCTGTTGCCGGAAATATTGACGACCATAAGATGCGCTTGCGCTTCGGAAAGGTGCTGAGGTTCAGATGTGAGCAGGTGGACGTGTTGCTTACGCACATAGGCGGATATCCGGGAAAGTATGCCCCGGAAATTAAAAAGGAGCTTGCCACTTTGCCGCCGAAACTTTTTGTGTGCGGCCATTCTCATATTCTGAAGGTGCTGTATGACCATCATTTGGAAATGCTGTGCATGAATCCCGGAGCGGCTGGAAATTTCGGATTCCATGCTGTGCGAACGTTGCTCAGATTTGTTGTTGACGGCGAAAATATTAAGGATCTGGAGGTTATTGAACTTGGTGAAAGAGGAGGTGTCTGATATGTGTGATGTGCATGATTTGCTGAAAAATAAGGGTATCAAGCCAACTCCGGTCAGGATGATGATATACGAGGTGATGAGTGGGTATGAGAACACTTTCAGTCTGACTGATTTAGAGAATAATCTGCTGGATGTGGATAAGTCAACTATATTCAGGACTATCTGCGTGTTTCTGGAAAAACATCTGATTCATAGCGTTGAAGATGGCAGCGGCTCTATGAAGTACTGCGTGTGTCATAATCATGGGGAGTGTTCTGTGGAACTGTTTCATTGCCATTTCTATTGCGAGTCTTGCAAACGCACGTTCTGTCTAGACTCTCTTCCTGTGCCGCAAGTGCAGTTTCCGGAGGGCTTTTTGCTGAACCAGATTAATTATGTGGCAAAAGGAGTGTGTCCCGAGTGCGCAAAGAGGTTTTAGGGAGTCTTTTCTTTTTGCCTGTCCGTAGTGCGCGTGCACAACGTCTCCCAAATATTTGCAGTGCAAATATCAGGTCTCATTTTAAAGGTAATGGTTCAAAGAAAGCAGGAGCATTTGTAAAGGTGGGTCCTGAAAATTTATTTCGAGCAGATTGCTGAATGAAAGAAGGGAACAGTGCGGGCAGTGTGACCGACTGACAATCAGCAAGTTGCCGAAACAAATCAAAAAGTGCCGAAAAATTTATCAACCCACGGTTTGTGCTTTTAAATTATAAACTGTGAATTTATAGAACTCACCTTTAGTTCGTGGCAATTTTGTCTCCATAATTTTCTGCAATTGTGCAGTTTTTGTAGTAATGGAAAAGAATCTCTTTGTAAGAATAACCCTTGGAAGCCATGACTGCGGCTCCAATTTGGCAAAGGCCCACGCCGTGTCCCCATCCTGCGCCTGTCAGCGTGAATTTTGAAGGCTTTTCTTCTCCTTCCTTATCTATAACAAAAGCTGAACTGTATAAGTGTGATTCTGAAAGGATTTTTCTGATTTCCAATTCTTTGCCTATTGTTAAAGCACGTTTGCTGCCAATGATCTTCATCTTGACAAGACGTCCGGATACTCCTCTTTCCATTGGCGCAATATCTAAAATGTCGCCAAAATCTATCCCGCTTTTCCTTCTTATTAGGTCGGATATTTCCTCCTGCGAGTATTCAACTTTCCATCTGTAGAAGTCTGGCGTCTCTTGGTCGTAGCTGTTCAGTACCTGAGAGAGTGTGTCTTTGTCTGTCGTGTTGCAGAATGATTCTGGAGCTGAGCGTATCCATCGCTCCGCATTTGTCTCTATGGTCAGGTCTTCTGCGAGTTTGTCGTGGCACTCAGCGTTGTCTATGACTTTTACGAGATATTTATGCGGAGAGTCTTCCCAGCAGTTTTCAAATGTTTCGGAGACGCCTCCGCAAGATTTTGAAAAGCGTGCGTCGCATATTTCGTCGTCGCACATCAGAACAAGCCCTTTTGTCGCTTCGATGGCCTCTCTGACAGTTTTCGTGCTTGCTCTTGTTATGCCTTGGTAGCGCTGGCAATGGTCGTCGGCGCACACGTCAAAATTGGTGTGGTCTTCGCGGTCGTACCATTTTATTATCTCCTCTTCGGTCTCTGTCATTCCTGAGGCGGCCGCCTTTTTCCGGTTTTTGTTTGTTATTTGCGAAAGCAGCCAGCTTCTTGAAATCACGGCGTGAGCTTTGAGCAGCTCTATAGAAGATGTGGCGCTCATTTCGGACGATATCACGCTGGTAAGATACTCTTCGACAGGCACTATGTTGATGGCTGTCAGTTGGTTGCCTTCCATGATGATGCGCAGAGCGCCGCTGAATGTCTGCAGCTCTTTTTGCTCCCAGTGGAAGTTTTTGCCGATGGTCACGTCTGCAAGGGTGAAATTGCCGTTGTCTGTTGCCGGGATAAACAATATATCTGTGTAAGATTCGGCTCTGCCTTTCATATTTATGTTGCCGTTGCTTATGAATATAGACTCGTGACCGTTGCAGCCGGCTCCGTTTTGCTGCAGTGTGTATGGCGTGTTGAACTTCACTTCAATTTTTTCTTCGGACATTATGCCGACCTCCACAAGTGCTTTGCCCTTAAATAGGGCGGACTGTATATGTTTTTTTGAATTTGACATGGTGACAAGGTGTTTCGTTAAAATAAAAAAAACCGCCAAAATCATCGATTTCAGCGGCTGTCGAGATGAAGGGATTCGAACCCCCGACCCTCTGGTCCCAAACCAGATGCGCTAACCGGACTGCGCTACATCTCGTTCCTTTCTCAATTGCGATGCAAAGGTAATGCGTTTTTTTTATTTGCGCAACAAAAATAAAGAAAAAATAGAGTGGAGGCGTGATTTTTTTTTAATGCGGTAAAACTTAACATTTTTCAAGCACGTTCGTAACGCATCTGCAAATCCTTTTTTCTCTTTTCTGCACGAAACGCTTTTCCTTCTGTAAAGATGTAGCTTGCCGCTGACAAAGAGTAAATAATCATTTTTTTTATTTTTTTTCTGATAAATTAGACGTTTGCTGATTTTTTTTATAAATTGCGGTCTGAAAACCAGCTGATGGCTGCGCGTTTGTTATCGGGTTGTTCATGGCGCTCTGCGTACAGGGTTTTCTTTTGGTAATTTTTTAAAAAATTGAATTATGAAAGATTTGAAATATTTGGCTTTATTGGCGTTGTCTTTGTTTTTTGCTCTGCCTTTTTACGGGCAGTCTTCTGACTATTTTTACGGACGAGAGTACCGCTCTTCTGGCGATACGTTGAAATACCGTATTCTGTATCCGAAAGGGTACGACAAGAAAAGCAAGAAGGAGTATCCTCTGGTTGTTTTCCTTCATGGAGAGGATGGGCATGGCTCGGATAACAAAAAGCAGCTGTCGTCCGGAACTGGTGTGTTCAAAAACGAAGATAACAAGAGCAAATTCCCTGCGATAGTTATCTTTCCGCAGTGCCCGTCCGAAGACAAGTGGGCGGAATATACGAAGGACGCGGCCGGCAACTACAACTTTGTAGGCACTGACGAGGATGAGACTTATGCTGCAGAGTTGCTCGTTAAACTTGTTAAGTATTATATAGATAAGAAGAATGTTGATGCGGACCGTGTCTATTTGATAGGCAATTCGTCCGGGGCTTTCGGCGCGTTGGACATTGCGATTCGAAATCCTAAGCTTTTTGCGGCGGTGGTCTCCATTAGCGGTGGCTTTGACGCTGCTGACGCTAAGAAATTGAAGAAGGTGCCGCTGAGAATGTATCACGGAACGGAAGACGAAGTGGTGCCGGTGGCTTTGTCTCGTGATTTTTATTACGAACTGAAGGCTAACGGCGCGTCTAAAGTGGAACTGCTTGAATATCCGGGATTTAAACACGATATACTGGATTCTGTGCTTGGCTCCGGAGATTTTCTTGAATGGATTTTCTCTAAGGAGAAGTGATGCGGGCTTGCTGCGTATGAACGTGTATTTTGCCCCTTTGCAGGGCTTTACGGAGGCTGCGTACAGAAATGCTCATGCTGAGGTTTTTGGCGGAATAGACGCGTACTTCTCGCCTTTCGTCAGGCTCGAAAAGGGCGAGGTGAGGGCTAAGGACCTTCGTGACGTGGCTCCTGAAAATAATTCAGTGCCGTTGCTGGTGCCTCAGGTTATAGCCGCTTCGGCTGATGAGCTCAGGGCTGTAGCTGCTGTCGTCAGAGATATGGGGTACAGGTGGGTGG
>CALGHE010000094.1 GCA_937915765.1 uncultured Bacteroidales bacterium
TCAGCGCTTCAAGGTCTGCCTTTTTAATCTTCTCCCCGTCAAAAATCCACTTGATATGGCTGAGGTCTTTGACATCATCGTTCAGCAGGTCTTTCACGAACTGTTCGTTGAAAGATGGTGGCGGAACCTCTTTCACAGACTTGAACTCGAAGTACTTAAATCTACCTTTTTCAACACAACACGACCTAAAGTCCTCTGGATTATTCCGTCTTTCGTTTAAATTTTCCAATACACAAAAAGCCTCTACTTTTTCGCATAATAAAAGGAACAAGTGCCCAAAGTAAACGTCTGAACCTTCACTTCAGAGAAGCCGCAATTTTTAAGCAAAGCCTTCATCTCCTCGCCTTGCGGAAAAGCCTCTATAGACTGAGGCAAGTACACATAAGCCTGCGTATCCTTAGACAAAAGTTTGGCAAATACCGGAATCACCACTTTGGTGTAAAATTTATAGCCCAACTTAAAGAACCAGTTAGACGGCTCTGAAAGTTCGAGAATAGCCGCCACACCGCCAGGACGCAACACACGGCACATTTCAGACAAGCCTTTTGCGAGGTTCTCAAAGTTGCGCACACCAAACGCCACGGTAACAGCGTCGAACGAGCCGTCGGCAAACTCAAGAGCCGTAGAGTCTCCCACCCTCAGTTCAATCACATCATCAAGCCCCATGTCTGCAATCTTTTTTCTGCCCACATTAAGCATACCTTCAGAAATATCAATACCCACGACAGAGTCAGGACAGAGCCGTTCATTAGCCATAATCGCAAGGTCGCCCGTTCCAGTCGCCACGTCTAATATACGTTTCGGAGCGACCCCCTTCAGGCTATCAATAGCCTCTCTGCGCCAAGCTTTGTCATTTCCGAGCGACATAAGCCTGTTCATCGGGTCATAATTATCCGCAATAGCGTCGAACATCTGTTCCACCTGCTCTTTCTTGCCCTTAGACTCGTCATAGGGCTTCACATTCTCACATTTATAATCTGCCATAAAAAAAATAGGCTCACGCCAAATTATTCAACATCGTCAAACAACGATTTCGATCTGTTAAACTTCAATTTTCCTAAATGCCTATAAGCCAGTTCCGTCACTTCACGACCGCGCGGCGTTCTTTTCAAGAAGCCCTCTTTTATAAGGAACGGTTCATAAACATCCTCGATAGTTCCGGCGTCTTCACCTAAAGCCGTCGCAATGGTAGTAAGTCCCACCGGACCACCGCCAAACTTGTCAATCATCAAGTTAAGCAACTTATTGTCAATCTCGTCAAGCCCGTATTTGTCAATATTCAGAGCCTCAAGCGCGAAACGAGATATTTCCGTGTCAATCTTTCCGTTTCCCTTCACCTGCGCAAAATCTCTGACACGTCTCAGCAAAGCGTTTGCGATACGCGGAGTTCCGCGGCTTCTGCGGGCGATATCTGTAGCCGCTTCTCTGCTGCAAGGCGTATTCAGCAAGGCCGAAGAGCGCTGCACAATAGAGGTCAGCACCTCCACATCATAATACTCAAGATGACAATTTATCCCGAATCTGGCGCGCAGCGGACTTGTGAGCAAACCGCTTCTTGTCGTGGCGCCAACCAGCGTGAACGGGTTAAGGTCAATCTGGATAGAACGTGCGTTAGGACCTTTGTCGAGCATTATGTCTATACGATAGTCCTCCATAGCCGAGTATAGATACTCCTCCACCACCGGACTCAGACGGTGAATCTCGTCAATGAAAAGCACATCATTATCATCAAGGTTCGTGAGCAGCCCTGCCAAGTCGCCCGGCTTGTCCAGCACCGGTCCGGACGTCAGCTTGAAGCCGACGCCAAGCTCATTGGCTATGATATTGGAAAGAGTGGTCTTGCCAAGCCCCGGCGGACCATGAAAAAGCACATGGTCCAGAGGTTCGCCGCGCATCTTTGCCGCAGCAACAAAAACCCTCAAGTTTTCAATAATCTTTCCTTGTCCGGAAAAATCATCAAAAGAAAGCGGACGCAGCGCATTCTCAAAATCCCTCTCCCTGTCAGAAGCAGAGTCTCTTATATCGAAATCTTCCATCAATCAATATATAATCATTAAAAACACGGCAATTTATAGAAAAAAAAGCAGACTGCAAAACAGAGCGCGAATCTTGTTAAAAAAAGCGAGCCTTGCCATCAGCCCGCAAAGTCCGGCAATACGCGCCATCAACTCCTGCAGTTTCTCACAAATTGTCTTATCTTGTCTGCCAAATCATCCTTAACAAACACATTCTTCAGACGCTCTTTAACATATCTGAAACGATACCTGAACCGCTGCATAAAGAAGAACGACAGCGGCAACAGCAGCACGAAACAAAATTTGAGCAGCCAGCCGTCCAGCATAGGCACGAAGGACAAAGCATAGCCAATATAAAACAACGGGAACAACACAGCCGACAATCCAAAAGCGACAGACGCTTCAAACCCTGAATTCTTCGTTTTCAAAGACATCAGCTTGACAATAGCATACGGTATCCCGTTAAGTATCAAGCTACACAAGAACAGCGGCAGCGTAACAATCAAATAAAGGGTGCTGCGAATCACATCAGAATCAAGGCGACAGCCATACATCTTCATGCGAGCCGCATACTCCACATTTTCATGTCTTTTTTTCCATTCTGCACAATCAGCGGCAAACTGAACCAGCTTGTCAGGCTCGGTCTCCTCCAGCTTTTGCAAATCACTCACAATCAGCTGCCTCATCGCAAGAAGATTCGTCTCGTTAAAGTCATAACAATCACGGTCGGTCTCGTTCAAAAGATCTACGCAGCCCAAATGTGCGGCAACATAAAAAGCGTCGTAATACTTTTGCGACCTGATGTCGAGCATCAGGTCTGACATCCGCGCGGCAAGGTCGTCACGCAACCTGTTCTGTGCCACCGGAGCATTCTCTCTGAAACTTTCGATATATTTAGACACATGTATAGGCTTCCCGAAGCTCACCACAAGATGATGTCCGCTGCGGTCATAATTTCCGTAATCGATACCAGTCGGCACAATCAGCACAGACTCCCCTTCCGGCAGTTTTTCCTGAGCGGCAAACGCAATACGGAACATACCCTTCACCAGCGGCCTCAACCGCCTGTAAACGTCCTGCCCGCCCTCCGGCATCAGACAAAAGAAATGGTCATGCAGAAGCACCTCCACCGCGCTGTCGAACGACGCGTCATTCTTTTTCAGGTTCTGGATACCGTCTCTCATTCTGTAAGCCGGCATAATCTTTATAGAACGCAAAAGGAAGTTTATCACCTTACGCTTAAACAGGTCCGCACGAGCAAGAAAGACCACCGGACTTGGCGACGAAACGAGGAGCGCCATAGCGTCCATAAGAGCGTTCTGATGATTCGGAGCAAAAATAACGGAGCCCTTGTCCGGCACATAGCCCAACCCGTTAATCTCTACCGAAGAAAACCACTTCTTAAAGATATAATTTGTGTAAACACGCAGGATTTTGTAATACCATCCCACCTTATACATCTTTGCCATCTACTTTTTTTTAACAACTTTGCAAAGGTCTGCAAATAGTTGGATTTTTGCAAAATAAATACGGATAAAAGTTATTGCATATAAAGGCAACAAACAAGTCTTTAAGGGAAGTGCTGTTTATTTTTTCTGCCAGTCTATCATTCAAGAAGATTTCTGCAGGCGACCTTTATGAATTAGGCCGATTGATATTGAAGAGCATTTTGCTTCGGTTGATTATATTCGCAAGGAAGCGATGCGGCATAGAGACTGAGTGAAATTCAACTTAAAAACCTCCTCCATACAGAAGATTCCCGTACGGAGGAGGATATTGCTATGTTTTTTTGCACTTTATTACATTCCGTGCCATTTACATCTCTCAGACCATTATTTCAGAGAGTTCCATCCCTGAGCCTTCAGCTCTATCTCCTGACCGTCTCTGGTTATGATACAACTGCCAAGAGACTCGTCAGTTATGTGGCCTATAACCTTTATGCCCGGCAAATTTTGGAACACGTCGTTCATCTCCAAAGGCACGGTGAAGAGCAGTTCATAATCCTCGCCGCCGTTCAGAGCCGCCGTTGTCAGGTTCATATTGAACTCTTCAGCCATCACGGCGGTCTGGTAATCTATCGGAATGCGGTCTTCGTAAACACGGCAGCCCACCTTGCTCTGTTTGCAGATGTGAAGCAGTTCAGAAGATAGTCCGTCCGAAATATCCATCATAGATGTCGGCACTACATTGATACGCGCGAGAGACTCCACGATATCCTTTCTGGCTTCAGGTTTCAGCTGCCGCTCTATAAGATACTCTTTACCCGCAAAATCAGGCTGAGCGGATTCGTCGCCGCTGAACACCTTCTTCTCACGCTCAAGCAGCAGCAGCCCCATGTAAGCAGCTCCGAG
>CALGHE010000095.1 GCA_937915765.1 uncultured Bacteroidales bacterium
AAAGGTAAAACAAAAGAACAATTGTTTAGTTTTGCCATCTCACTTCGTGACGCCGGTTATGATGATTGTCCAATACCACAATCCTGGTTGGAAGCATTCAGCCTATTGTCACATTATTTAAAGAACTCTACTGATGAAAAGAAGATTATCTTCTTAGACGAACTTCCTTGGATGGATACCCCTCGTTCTAATTTCCTATCTGCTTTTGAACATTTTTGGAATGGTTGGGCTTCGCACTACCCAAACATCAAACTGATAGTTTGCGGCTCGGCCACTTCATGGATGATAGAAAATATCATTGACAATCATGGCGGATTGCACAATCGCATCACACATGAAATCCATCTCCGCCCATTTACTCTAGTGGAAGCGGAAGACTATTTCAACCAATACGGTTTTGAATGGAACCGCCTTTCAGTTCTTCAAGCCTATATGGCTTTGGGAGGGGTACCTTATTATTATAGTCTGTTGGACAATCATTTGAGTCTAGCACAAAACATAGACCGACTGTTCTTTCATGAGGATGGAGAAATGCGCCGTGAACACGACCGTTTGTTCAAATCCCTGTTTGCATCACCGGATGCTTATTTATCCATTATTAAGGTGCTGGCAGAAAGTAAGAAAGGATTATCTAGAGACGAGATAGCCGGAAAAGCCAAACTCTCCAACAATGGCCATTTGACTAAGTTACTTTCCAACTTAGTGAATTGCGACTTCATCCGAAGCTTCCACGTCAAGGAAAAGAAGATAAAGAGCAATGCACATTTTTATCAACTGACCGACTTGTTTACGCTATTTCACTACACTTTTGCCCAAAAACAGATTACAGACGAAAATTATTGGTCCAATATGCTCGGTACTAACCGAATGAACATCTACACAGTAGGTTCTGCTACGCAGGGTCTCTCTAATTATCTTAAAGCACAGTTCAAGGATGTTCAGCAAATAAAGGTTGTCGTTGGTCACGACTGCCGTAACAACAGCCGCCTGTTTGCAGAGTCTGCGGCCAAGATTTTCGCTGCAAATGGAATCAAAGTGTATCTTTTTGAATCGCTTCGACCAACTCCGGAAATGTCTTACGCAATCAGAGAGCTTGGATGTCAGAGCGGTATTATTTTGACTGCCAGCCACAACCCTAAAGAGTACAACGGTTACAAGGCTTACTGGAATGACGGCGGACAGCTTGTCCCTCCTCACGATGTTGACGTGATTAAGGAGGTTGAGAAAATCAAGTCGGTTGACGAAATCAAATTTGAAGGAAACAGCGAGCTTATCGAAATCATCGGAAAAGAGATTGATGATAAGTATATCAACGAAATAACAAAACTGTCGCTTTCTCCTGAGTCTATCAAGAGAAACGAAAACATGAAGATTGTTTACACTCCTATTCATGGTACTGGCGTTTATTTGATTCCTGAAACTCTTAAGCGTTTCGGTTTCAAGAACATTGTGAACGTGCCGGAACAGGACGTGATCAGTGGCGATTTCCCTACTGTGGTTTCTCCGAATCCGGAAGAGCCCGCGGCTTTGGACATGGCTATAAAGAAGGCTGTGGAAGTTGGTGCCGATATGGTTATGGCTTCTGACCCTGACGCAGACCGTGTGGGTATCGCTGTTAAGAATGACAAGGGCGAGTTTATCCTCGTGAACGGTAACCAGACTGCGATGATGCTTACTTATTATCTGGTTACTCGCTGGAAGGAACTTGGCAAGATTAACGGAAAAGAGTACATTGTTAAGACTATCGTTACAAGCGAACTGCTTAAGGACATCGCAGAAAAGAATGGGGTCAAGGTGTTTGACGTTTACACAGGCTTCAAGTGGATTGCTGCTGTTATGCGCGAGATGGAAGGCAAAATGAACTACATCGGCGGCGGTGAGGAGTCTTACGGTTACCTGGCAGAATCGTTTGTTCGTGACAAGGACGCTTGCTCGGCTTGCGTAATGATTGCTGAAACTGCGGCTTGGGCGGCTGACAACGGCATGACTATGTATGACTTGCTTAAGAAGATTTATCTTGAATACGGCTTTACTCTGAACAAGGGTATCTCTGTGGTTAAGAAAGGCAAGGCGGGCGCAGACGAAATTAAGCAGATGATGGTTGATTTCAGTAACAACGCGCCTAAAGAGATTGCAGGCTCTCCTGTTGTCTTGGTTAAGGATTACAACAAACTTACAGCGACAGACGACAAGGGCAATGTCACTAAACTTGATTTCCCTTGCACTTCTAACGTGCTTCAGTTCTTCACTGCGGCTGGCGACAAGATTTCAATCCGCCCTTCTGGTACAGAGCCTAAGATCAAGTTCTATATAGAAGTGCGCGGCGAAATGAAGTCTTTGGCTGATTATGACGCTGCAACTGAGGCTGCAAATGCTAAGGTGGAAGCGGTTAAAAAGTCTTTGGGATTGTAATTTATTTGTTTTATTTTTCCATAATTTCATTTGTAGGGGGCGGCCTGTTGGTCGCCCCTGATTTTTTTTGAGAAATATTGTCCTTATAAAGTTTTTATATTAGACTTAATTGTTTATTTTTGTAAGTTGTAACGGATAGAGATGGCAAGATTGTTTATCTCTGAAATATAAGGATTTATGAGAAAGAATTTTTGTAATGTTATAATATCAGTTTCGGTATTGCTCGGATTGGGCTCGTCTTTGTTGGCTCAACCGGCGATTAATTATCCTAAAAAGAACATAAACGGGAAGGAGTATTACGAATATCCTGTGCAGAAGAGCGAGGGCTTTTTCTCGATAACTCGCAAGTTTGATGTGTCGAAAGAAGAGATTCTGAAGGCGAATCCGGGCGCGTCAAACGGACCGACTTTTGGTTCTGTGCTGCTGATTCCGGTTAAGGACAGAAATTATAAGATACATAAGGTGGCGAGCAAGGAGACCTTGTTCTCTATAAAGCAAAAGTATAACACGTCTTATGAAGAGCTTTATGCTCTGAATCCTACGCTTAAAGAAAAAGGGTTGATTTGCGGAACTGAAATTAAGATTCCGGAAGCTGCATCTGCAAAGAGCCAGAACGTAAATGTGTCGGCTTTGATTGCGAACTCTAAGATTGACACGGCCGCTCTTGAGAAAAAGCAGACGCCGTCGTTCGTGTCGCACATGGTGAAAAAAGGCGAGACTCTTTACAGCATAAGCAAGCAGTACGGAGTGTCGTCCGAAGAGATTGTGCGCCTTAACCCGGATGCGAAGGAGGGCGTGAAGGAGGGCAGCGTGCTTATAATTCCGCCGGTTCACAATAATACAACCCATGATGACAGCAAATTCAAAGGCGCAAGAAGCGAGATGAAGAGCCATGTTGTAAAGAAAGGTGAGACTTTGTACGGCATAAGCAAGTTGTATGGCATCTCGCAGGATGAGCTGCAGAGAAGAAATCCTCAGATGAAAGATGGTTTGAATGAGGGCATGCTGATTTTCATTCCTCCAGTTTATCAGGCCACGGCTTTCAAGGAGGTTGTTAAGGTTGATTATATAACGCACGAGGTGAAACGCCGCGAGACGCTCTTCAGCATAGGGCAGAAGTATGGCGTGTCTGTAGAGGATATCGTGGAGCATAATCCGGGCACAGAGAACGGAATTAAGAGAGGTCTGGTTTTGAATATTCCGCAAAAGGTTGTCTCTCAGGTTGTTGACACTGTCGCAGTTGACTCTTCTTTGATTGTTGACACACTTGCTGTTCCGGAAAAGGTGAAGATGACGGACCCTAAGTCAGAGATTAACGTGGCTCTGTTCTTCCCGTTCAATTTTGCAAAGGTGACCCCTGCAAGCAAGACTGACGCCAATACAGAGAAGTTCGTGGAGTTTTATCAAGGTATGCTGGTTGCGGTAGATTCGCTGAAGAAGACAAACCTGTCTGTGAACCTTCGTGTTTATGATTCTGGAAAGACTGATGCTGACGTGCGGAAGTTATTAGGCGGCGAGGAACTGAAGAGCATGGATGTTTTGATTGGCCCTGCTTATACGTCTCAGATAAAGGCTTTGTCTGAGTTTGCCAAGGCAAATAACGTTAAGCTTATAGTGCCGTTCTCTTCTCGTTCGGAAGAGACTAAGGTGAATCCTAACATCTTCCAGATAAACACTCCGCGCAAGGAGTCGGCTGCTGTTATCGCGGAGAAGTTCAGCAAAACTTTTAAAGACAAGAACATTGTGCTTATTCGTTTCGGAAAGCCGGAATATAATGATGAAAAGATATTAGGAGATACTCTTGACAGTATTTTGACAAAGAATAATGTCAAGTTTAAGTCGGTGATGTTCAGTAATTTGGCTGAGATAAAGAAACAACTTACGGACAAGGCGGAGAATGTGATATTCCCTGTTACAAACAATCAGGTTGCGCTGAGCCAGGTGTTGCCGCTCATAAATATGACTGACGACGGCAAGAAGAGCATCTCTTTGTTCGGCTTCTCTGAATGGCAGAGTTATCAGGGCATCAGCAAGGATATGTTCAAGGTTAACATGTATCTTGTTTCTCAGTTCTATGTGGACTATAAAAGTAAAGAGGTTCGCAATTTCCTGAAGAAATTCCGCATGTTCTATAATTCAGAGCCGGCAAATAGTCAGCCGTCGTACGGTATGCTTGGTTATGATGCGATGATGTTCTTCGGAACAGCGATATCTAAGTTTGGTCACGACTTTGAAGACAAAGTCGGAGAAGTTAAGGTCAACATGCTGCAGAGCGGTCTGAAATTCAACAAACTTTGTGAGGAGGGCGGATTCTACAATGACTGTGTGTATATAACTCAGCATAACGACAAGACCGGATTCACGGTTATTTGTAAATAAAAGTATAGTGATGAGAAAATTGATTTTTTTATTGCTGGTTTTTGCCTCTGTTGTGGCGAACGCCCAGACAAGAAGTCGGTTTGAGCAGGAGGTTTCGGTCGGAGGGTCTGTGGGGCTGAATATGTCGCAAGTGCGTTTTCTGCACAATGATTTGATGAACAGCAATCAGCTTGGCGAACTTGGATGGACAAAAGGTGTGACTGCCGGAGTTTCGATGCGTTACATTGCGCAGAAGCATTTTGGTGTTCAGCTTGAGGTCAATTATGCTCAGTGCGGATGGTACGAGAAATATGAAAACAAAGGCGGCGGCAGCGTTTTTGTCAATGGCGTGGACTTGACTGGCAAGGTTATTGAGCAAGACCTTTCTTATATCAACGTTCCTCTTTTGGCTCATATATACTTTGGAAATGACTTTCGCTTTTTCGTGAATTTTGGGCCTAAGATAGGTTTCCTTATAGATGAGGGCGATAAATGTGACGATCCGGATATAAAAAGCGCTTTAATAGAGAATGACCCGCGCGTAAGGAAGGATATAGAAGAGAGCAAGTTCGATTATTCGCTTTGCGCAGGTTGCGGATTTGAAGTGAACCTAGGCAAGGTGAAGACATTGGCAGAGTTCAGGTGGATGTACGGTCTGCAGGATGTTTATCCTCATGAGAGGGATGATGCGTTTCAGCGCTCAAACAATCAGAACTTGGCGTTTACATTATGCGTCTTTTTGCCGGTAGCTAAATTTCACAGTAATTGATGATGGTGTATGGCAGCCGATTCTGGTAAGATAAAGAGGTATAGAGCTTATTCAGATTATCTGAGCAGCATATTTCCGACGCGTGTTCAGAAGATTTCGATAAATGCAGGTTTTACATGTCCGAACAGGGATGGACGAGTTGGTGTTGGTGGCTGCACGTATTGCAATAATCAGACATTCAATCCTGAGTATTGCAAGTCGGACAAGTCTGTGAGCCAGCAGATAGAGGAGGGGATAAACTTTTTCCGTAAAAAATATGAAAATCAGTTGTATTTGGCTTACTTTCAGGCTTATACGAATACGTATGGTTCGTTGTCTGAACTTAAGGCTAAGTACGAGGAGGCATTGTCGCACGAGGGTGTGGTAGGCTTGGTTATCGGCACAAGGCCCGATTGCGTAGATGACGAACTGCTCGATTACCTCTCTTTTCTGGCACGTGATTACTACATTATGGTGGAGTTCGGTGTGGAATCTACAAATGATGAGACGCTTGAATTTATAAACAGAGGACATGATTTTGAAGCGGTGAGAAGGGCCGTGCAGGCTGTGTCTGATAGAGGTTTGCATACGTGCGCACATCTGATTCTTGGCCTTCCGAAAGAAGACAGAGAGATGATTCTTTCGCATGCGGATAGAATATCGGAACTTCCTTTGGACGTTGTGAAGCTGCATCAGTTGCAGCTAATCAAGGGTACTGTGATGGCAAGACAGTTTGAAGAGAATCCGGAGTGGTTTCATTTGTACAGGTTGGATGAGTATATTGGTCTTCTGGTGGACTTTATTGAGCGTCTGAATCCTGAGTTTGTCATAGAAAGGTTTGTGTCTCAATCTCCTAAAGAATTGCTTATTGCTCCAGACTGGGGCGTTAAGAATTATGAGTTTACTTCAAAGTTGGAAAAGGAACTGGAAAGGAGAGATGCGCGTCAAGGTAGATTTTTTAGGTAGTTGTTTAGTTCTTATATAATGAAAAATCTTATATTATTTATTTTAGGGTCATTGTTGGCCTCTGCGGCTTTGGCACAAGAAAATGTGGCAGAGCCGGGAAAAATGCGTGTCAGTTACTACGGTTTCGTGCGCAGTGATTTTTACTTTGATTCAAGGTCGTGCATAAATGGAGCGGACGGACTCTTCGGAATTGTGCCGAAAGATAAGGCGGCGATAGAAGGAGAGGATTTGAACGAAACGTCTTCGGCTCGCTTGTTGAGTATAGCTACTCGCGTGGGGCTGAAACTGAGCGGACCGGATGTTTTAGGTGCTAAGTCGTCAGGGCGAGTAGAGGCTGACTTTTGCGGATTTAGCAATAGCGCCACTATGCTGAGAATCAGACTTGCGTATATGAAACTTGACTGGCAGAAGTGGGGCTTGCTTGTAGGTCATAATTGGCATCCTATGTTTGGCAATGTGGCGCCGGAGGTTGCGGGGCTTTCTACTGGGTGTCCGTTCCAGCCGTTCAATTTTAGTCCCCAGGTCAGGCTTGATTATAAGCTGAACAGGTCGAGCCTGTTTTTGGCTGCGGTCTATCAGTTGCAGTACAATTCTGTAGGGCCAGATGCTGCGGACAATACAAAACTTTCGACATCGACGCAGTTTCTGACTGACGGAATCTTGCCTGAACTGCATTTAGGCTGGGAAGGCAAGTGCGAGAATTTCTCATTTAATGCAGGTGTGAACTATCTGCGGCTGAAGCCAAGAACAGCCGGTTTTGTGGATGGTCAGAGGGTTAAGGTGTCAGAGAGTGTGTCTTCTCTTTCAGCAACGGTGGCGGCAGCTTACAAGAAAGATAAGCTTGATGTGAAACTGAAGTCTATCTATGGACAGAATTTGGCACATCTGCTACTTTTTGGAGGGTACGGCGTGTCTGAAAAAAATGAGGACGGCAGCTTTGAATATACAAATTTTAATAATTCAATTAGCTGGCTTAACATATCTTACGGGTTAAATCATAAGGTAGGCTTGTTTTTGGGCTACGCAAAGAATTTGGGCACTTCAGACCCTCTGGCAGATTATGACAACATCTACGTGAGGTCTGGTTTGAAAAACTTGGATTACGTGTGGCGAGGCTCTTTGCAGTACTTCTATCTGAAGAAACATTGGGCTTTAGGACTTGAATATGAACTTACTACAGCAGGTTACGGCAAGCTGGATCTAAATGACGGCACAGTGTTTGGAACCGAAGGCGTTTCGAATAACAGAGTGACAGGCATGGTTCAGTATTTCTTTTAAAGAGATAACAATAAGGCGGCTTTTACGTATATCTAAGAGACAAGAGTAAAAGCCGCTTTGTTTTTGCACGATGATAAGATGTCACACGTGTTCTATATTTTCTTCGTCGATAATCTCTTTGCCAGAAAGCCTCAGGTAAACCTGAGCCGTTGCCACAACGTCTTTTTCGCAATATTTCGCAATCCTTTCAACATCTTTCTCTTTATAAAAAACGTTTGCCACTTGGCTGCCGTCTATATCGTCTTTAGGTGTTTTTATGTTGAATACAGCACAAAGCAGTTTCAGTGACGTGTAGTGTTTGTAGTCGCCAAACTTCCACAAGTCCATAGTGTCAATAAACTTGCACTCCCACGGTTTCTTTCCAGCCACGTTCAGAATGTCGGGCAGCGAGATGCCGTTTATCAGCATACGTCTTGCGATGTATGGAATGTCAAACTCTTTAGAATTGTGTCCGCATAAGTTGCACAATGGATTTTTCATGCAGAAATTATTAAGCAGATCGGCAAACTCTGTCAGAAGTTTATGTTCGTCGTTGCCGTAAAAAGACTTTACGCGAAAACAGTTCTTCCCTGCCTTTTGGTGTATAAATCCAACAGATATGCAGACTATTTTTCCAAATTCTGCAAATATGCCAGCTTCATGAAACATTTCGTCGGCATTGTCGTCAGTGCCGTAGCGTTCCGGAGAGCGTTTTCTGAGTTGGTCGCATTTGTCGGCCCACAATTCTGCAAGAGCAGGAGGCAACTCGTTCTGAGTCTCGGTCAACGGGACGGTTTCTATGTCTAAAAAGATAATGTTGTTCAAATTCATAAAGGCGGTTTTTAGTTTGCAAAAGTAGAATATACAAATATAAAGAGGGGCGAGACGAATTAATCGCCCGCCCCGCAATATGTTTTATTTCGCGGCTTTCTTTTTGCGAGCCAAAGTCTGAATGCATTCACGTCGAGGAATTATCACAGAAAGACCTTTGTAATCAATCTCTTCCTTGATGATCTGCTTCATCTCTTCGTAGTTCTTCTTCAGAGGAACGAACACGCGCAAGTGAGTCGGGTCAACGCCCAGTCCGAGGCAGATGCTCTCTATTTTGCCTGTACCCTGAGAATCCTGTCCGCCAGTCATGGCTGTTGTTTCGTTGTCCGAAATCACAACCGTTATGTTAGAGTTTTCATTGATTGCGTCGAGCAAACCTGTCATTCCAGAGTGTGTGAAAGTAGAGTCGCCAATAACCGCAACAGCAGGATACAAGCCAGCGTCAGACGCACCCTTAGCCATAGTGATGGACGCGCCCATGTCAACGCAAGAGTCTATTGCTTGATAAGGAGGCAAAGCGCCAAGAGTGTAGCAGCCTATGTCACCGAAAACTTTGCTGTTTTCGTAACCGCGCAGCACTTCGTTAAGAGCTTCGTACATATCGCGGTGGCCGCAGCCCTGACACATTTGAGGCGGACGCATCTTCACAATCGAAGGGGTGCTGTAAACTTGTTCTTTAGACAATCCGAACGCCTTTGCGACAGAGTCTGGGTCAAGTTCGCCGGTGCGCGGCAGAGTGCCGTCAAGACGACCCTTGATAGTTTTGCTGTTGTCAAAATAACCTCTTAGGTTAGACTCAACAAAAGGGTAGCCGTCTTCGAGCACCAAAATAGTGTCACACTCGTCAGCCAGTTTGTTCATCATTTTGCGAGGCAACGGATACTGAGAGACCTTGACAACCGGATATTCACAGCCTTGAGGGAATGTTTCCATCAGATAGTTGTATGTGATGCCGCAAGCCACGATGCCCAGCTTTTTGTTGCTTCCGTCAATGTATTTGTTGAAAGGAGACTCCTCAGAAGCCTTTTCTATTGCGCTTTGCGCGTCAAGCAGCGTTTGGTAACGGCGGCGTGCGATTGCAGGCAACAGAATGAACTGTTTTGGGTCAGAAGGATAGCTGTTACCGTTCTGCTCCTTAGTTGGCTTGCGTTCAACCCCGGAACGAGAGTGCGCCAGGCGAGTCACGACGCGGAAAAGTACCGGATACCCTAATTTTTCTGAAAGTTCAAAGCCTGTGTAAGCCATGTCGTAAGCTTCCTGCTGATTGCTTGGTTCAAGCATCGGAATCATTGCGAAGTTTCCGTAAAAGCGCGAGTCCTGTTCGTTTTGAGACGAGTGCATGGACGGGTCGTCCGCAGCAAGAACCATAAGTCCGCCATTGATACCTGTTATCGCAGAGTTCACGAACGCGTCCGCCGCAACGTTCATACCCACATGTTTCATGCAGACAAGCGAACGTTTTCCGGCGAAAGACATTCCAAGTGCAGCTTCCATGGCAGTCTTTTCGTTGCTCGACCAGCGGCTGTGAATGTTTCGTTCAGCAGCTTGTTTTGAACCCTGTATATATTCTGTTATTTCTGTAGAAGGCGTTCCTGGGTAAGCATAAACACCAGACAATCCTCCGTCTATGGCACCTTGGGCAATAGCCTCGTCTGCCAACAATAATTCTTTTTGCATTTTATAGTAACTTTATTATTGCGTTTTCTTAGTTGTGCGTACCAACGCACGAATATTCGCAAAATTACAAAAAACGTTTGAATAATCAACGGAAAACGTGAATATTTGAGAGGATTATAATTTGGCGGAATTTTTTTATCACTTTGTTTACTATCCGGATGCTCTTATTCGACAATGAGTCTTCTTCCCTCTCTTTTTTTGTGGTGTAATTTGCATAATGTGTTGTTTGTCAAAAGGTTTGTGGAGTAGTGGGTTTTGTTTGCGGAATTATAAGCAGGCTTGTGTAAGTTTCGTTTCGTGATTTCTATATCTCGAAATTTATATCAGATGCTTTTGAATCCGTTTATATTTGCGAAGGAAGATGACTGCATCGCTCCTTCGCAAATATTAAGCAAGATAGGCAAAGTGAAATTTAATTTATCAATTTACTTGCCTTGTTTCCAGTAGTTGCATTTCAAACCTTTTACGCCGGGCTTCACGACAAACAGTTTTCCTGCTTGCGGATAGTTTGGCGCTTTGTCGTCGGGCATATACAAAGACGCTGTCGTGATATAAAGTTCGTCTAAGTTTTCGCCGCCAAAGGCAAGGGCGGTGACGTTAAGAGCCGGCACTTCAATGCGTTGCAGCAGCGCGCCTGTCTTTGGGTTCCAGCGGGTTACGCAAGCGGCGTCCCAATTTGCCACCCACAGCATGCCTTCTTCGTCTATCGTGTTGCCGTCCGGCGTGCCAAGCGTGTCTGGCAAGTGTATTATTTCCTGTCTGTTAGATATGGAGCCGTTCTTGTCAAAATCGAAGGCGGTGATGTTGCGTGTTGGGGTGTCCTGATAGTACATCTTAGAGCCGTCTGGCGACCAAGCGACGCCATTGGAGATTGTTACACGCTCTAAAACTTTCTCGCTGCTTCCGTCCGGGTTCACAACAAAGAAATTTGCCTTTTCGGGAGTGCAGTCCTTATCCATTGTGCCAATCCACAGACGGCCCATTTCATCGCATTTTCCGTCGTTGTAGCGGTTGCCGGCTTCACGGCCTTCGGGGTCTGCAATGAACTTCAGTTTGCCGGAAGAGAGAGCCATTTCAAACACTCCGTCCTGAAGCCCTACCAGCACCGTGTCTTCTTTGTAAGGAATCACAGTCCCTATCATTCGGTCCAGCTTGATTTCTCTGTTTTTCCCGTCTTTAGGAGTGTAGATAAACAGAGAGCCTTGCGTGTCTATCCACAAAAGACGCTGATACTTGTAGTCCCAGATAGGACCTTCGCCAACTTGAGTGACGGAATCTACCGCCACTTGGCACACTAACTGTTTTTCAGAAACATTCATAACTTCATTTTTTTTACTTTTGTCCGACGCCGGCTGGCACGCAGATACGCAGGAAGCCAAGGCCGCAGCCGTCAGGATTTGGAAACATTTATTCATAAATTTATTTTTTTTGATGATGCAAATATACTAAAAAAACGTAACGCGCTACCTCTCTGCAAGTTTCATTTATTTCATAAATAGAGAATTATTTGTTTATTTGACATAAATATGATAAATTTGTACAAACTGTAAATTATTAGTGCATATAATTTGACGCTCCAATCGGTGCATTGAATTGTAGGTTGTTAATTGTAAACCGTTATAAATTTATGAACTACCCTTTAGTAACAGAATATATAGAGTCGATAAGGTTTTCTACGGAAAATCTCGACAAGTGGAAGTCTCTGGAGCCTGTTCTGGACTCTTCCGGCAGCGTTGTGATGAGCAACGGCGGCTTTGCTGTGGTCTTTAAGATGCGCGACAGAGATAGCGGACGGTTCTACGCTCTGAAGTGCTTCTTGCGCGACCAGCCGGGCAGGGCGGAGGACTACGCCATGATAGCCTCCGAGCTGGAGTATGCCTCTTCTCCGTTTCTTTTAAAGTTTGAATATCTTGACAGGGAGCTTTTTGTGGACGCCAAGGGTTGTGACGAGAATGAGTTTCCGGTGCTTCTGATGGACTGGGTTGACGGCGAGCCGCTGGAC
This sequence comes from uncultured Bacteroidales bacterium, assembly GCA_937915765.1. Taxonomy (GTDB): domain Bacteria; phylum Bacteroidota; class Bacteroidia; order Bacteroidales; family Paludibacteraceae; genus RGIG9379. Next base: position 12,252 of record CALGHE010000095.1, read on the forward strand.
GTTTATGTGCGCCGTCACTATCGGGATTCGTATAAGATGGATATGCTGGCGTACCAGTTCAGCCGGCTCTCTATGTGGCTTATGAACCAGACCTTTGCGCATGGCGACCTAAAGCCGGACAACGTTATGGTGCGTGCGGACGGCTCTTTGGTGCTGATAGACTACGACGGAATGTTTGTTCCGCAGATGGAGGGCAGCAAGGCGAGGGAGATTGGCACGCCCCATTTCCGCCACCCGAACCGCACGGACAGCGAGTTTAACGAGCATATAGACGACTTCTCCATCATCTCTATTCTGCTCTCGCTCAAGCTGATTGCCGCAGACCCAGAGCTGATGGACAAGTACGGCGAGGCAGACCGCCTCCTGTTCAGCGAGGCAGACTACCGAAACATGAGCGGAAGCAAGCTGGTAAAGGAGGTTTTCCCTGCAGCAGACACAGAGATAAATATGCTGTTCGGACTCTTAACCATAGCAATTCATCATGGCAACCTCTCCAAAACCTCCTTCCGCCTCTTGGACATAAAACGGCCGGAGAAACAAGAGGAAATATTAAGCACAAAGGTGACAGAAGAAGACCTTGCTGAAGCGTGGGTAGATGGATTTGGTGCAAAATATAGCAAGGATAGGAAAAGGTTGCTGGAAGTGCCGTGGGATATTGAAGAATATGCTATTTTGCCAGGGACGAAGGTGGTTGGTGACGGAGCGTTTTCATTGTGCCATTCTCGTATTGTTGCTGTTTTTGTATCACGTTGTTTGTCTAGAGTCGTAATCCCCGACAGTGTCACTACGATTGGCGATAGGGCTTTTAGTGAGTGTTGCTCTTTGTCCAGTGTTGTAATCCCCGACAGCGTCACGGCGATTGGTCAAGAGGCATTTAGTTATTGCAAATCTTTATCTAGCGTCGTAATCCCCGATAGCGTCACGACGATTGGCGATGGTGCTTTTGCCGGCTGTAGTTCTCTGTCCTGTGTGACTTTACCTAAAAGTTTGAATAAAATAGACAGCAATCCTTTTGCGGGACTGAAGATAATGATAACGAATCAGTCTCCTTGTTTTGAAGTTTATGAAGGTAATTTGTATGATTCGGGACGAAAACGATTGATAGCTTTTTGTTCAGGCACATCTGATTTTGTAATCCCCGCCAGCGTCACGACGATTGGCGAACATGCATTTTATGGTTGCAGTTCATTATCTAGTGTCGTAATCCCCGACAGCGTCACGGCGATTGGCGATTGTGCATTTTGGGAGTGTAGTTCTTTATATAGCGTCGTAATCCCCGACAGCGTTACGGCGATTGGCAGAAGAGCATTTTGGGAGTGTAGTTCTTTATCCAGCGTCGTAATCCCCGACAGCGTCACGGCGATTGGCGATGGTGCATTTTATGGTTGCAGTTCATTGTGCAGTGTAGAAATTCCTGCTGGCGTCACGTCTATAGGGAATATTGCATTTAAAGGTTGCAGTTCATTACGCAGTGTAGAAATTCCTACTGGCGTCACGTCTATAGGGAATAGTGCATTTGAAGGTTGCAGCTTATTGCAAAGTGTAGGAATTCCTGCTGGCGTCACGTCTATAGGGAATAGTGCTTTTATGAAGTGTGCCTCCTTGTCCAATATCGTAATTCCCAGTAGCGTCTCATTTGTTGGAGAAAGAGCGTTTAAAAGATGTCGTTCCTTGTATAGCGTCGTAATTCCCGATAGCGTTATTAAGATTGGATGTTATGCGTTTGAAAATTGTATCCGCTTGTCCCGTATTGTAATTTCAGACAGCGTTGCATCAATTGGAACTGGAGCTTTTAATGAGTGCTATTCGCTCAACTCAATCATCGTTTCAAAATCTGCATACGAAAGAGTTTGTGGAATGTTAGATGAGTGGTTGCGTTCAAAGGTCGTTATTAAAGAGGATTTGGATAGTGATGATGACTTGCCTTTCTGATGTTGGGTGTGGTTGGCGGCTCTGTTGTTATTGTGGAGGGATGGTTTGTCTCTCCATATTTTTTTTATGCGTGAGATTTATTTTTTAGATATTTTGAAAAGTTCTTAAATCTGAATTTTGTACTTTTGTGCAAAATTTTTTAATCATGGAAGAGACTTTAGAATCGTGGATAGAAAAGACGACCACAAGGCAGTTTAAGGCTATTTTCCCTGAAACGCTGAACGCTAACGGAACTCTGTTCGGCGGCGAGGCTATGAGGTGGATGGACGAGGTCGCTTATATTACGGCTACGCGTTTTACTAAACAGCGTATGTTTACTGTTTCGACAGACAAGGTTAAGTTCCTCAGGGCTGTCACTCCGGGCTTCATCGCGGAGGTCGTGGGGCGTGTGGAGAAGGCGGAGGGCGTGAAACTGACCGTCAAGCTTGAGATTTTTATGGAGGATATGTACTCTATGGAGCGCGAAAAGGCTATCGAGGCTACCTTCGTGTTTGCTATGCTCGACGAAAACCGTCGGCCAAAGCGTATCGTGTATCCTTTTGACTTTAAAATTTAATCGCAATGGGACAGAAAGATTCGGCGGCCTTGCTCGGCACGGAGAGCATAGGCAGGTTGCTGCTTAAGTATTCGGCTCCGGCTATTGTCGGACAGATTGCGGCTTCGTTGTACAATATTGTTGACAGTGTTTTTATCGGCCAGGGGGTGGGAGAGATGGCTATCTCCGGGCTTGCCATCACCTTCCCGCTGATGAATATGGCGGTGGCGTTTGGCGCTATGGTGGGCGTGGGCGGCTCCACGCTTATCTCTATCAAGATGGGACAGAAGGACACGAACGGCGCTATAAAGGTGCTTTGCAACGTGACTATCCTTAACCTGATTCTCGGCTCTTTGCTGACTTTGCTGGGGCTTTATTTCCTCGACGAGATTCTTTACTTCTTTGGGGCGAGCGAAAATACCATACCGTATGCGCGAGACTATATGCAGATTATACTTGCGGGAAATGTCTTCACGCACCTCTATTTCGGGCTGAACAGCGCCATGCGGTCGTCCGGTCACCCGAACAAGGCAATGTGCATAACGCTTATGACGGTCGTGATAAACGCTGTGCTGGACCCTATATTTATCTTTGCCCTGGATATGGGGGTAGCCGGTGCGGCCCTGGCCACTGTGATCAGCCAGGCTGCCTCTGCTGTATGGATTCTGCGGTTTCTCACGGGCAAGGATGTGCTGATCCCT
>CALGHE010000096.1 GCA_937915765.1 uncultured Bacteroidales bacterium
TAACGTTGAGAGCGTGACCGTTACAGGGTATTATTTTAAGGACAGTTTGGGTGTTTTGTCTCGCAGCAAAATAGGGAGGTCTTGTTATAAATTTAATGAATCTGGGGATGTGACCGAGAAGGCGGATTATATCCAAGACGGATCGTTAATTTGGAAGTTCATTTACAAATATGACTCTAAAGGGAATGTAACCGAGGCGGCGTGGTATGACTCAGACGGCTCGTTAAACAGTAAGGAGATTAACAAATATGACACTAAAGGAAATAATACCGAGGCGGCGGAGTATAACTCAGACGGCTCGTTAAAAAGTAAGGAGATTTACAAATATGACACAAAAGGAAACATAACCGAAATGGCGAAGCATACCTCAGACGGCTCGTTAGACTATAAGTACATTTTCAAATATGACACTCAAGGAAATAAGACTGAGGAGGCGAAGTATGATTCAGACGGCACGTTGTATTGGAGGAACGTTTACAAATATGACACAAAAGGAAACAAGACCGAGGTGGCGGAGTATAACTCAGACGGCACGTTAAGCAATAAGTTAATTTTCAAATATGACACAAAAGGAAATAGGACCGAGTATGCGTGTTATGCCTCAGCAGCCCGCTTGTTAGGTAGGTACATTTACAAATATGACACTCAAGGAAATAAGACTGAGGAGGCGGAGTATGACTCAGACGGCTCGTTAGAACGTAAGGCGATTTTCAAATATGACACAAAAGGAAATAAGACCGAGGAGGCGAGATATGCTTCGGACGGCTCGTTAGAATATAAGGGCACTTACAAATACGACTCTCAAGGCAATATAACAGAGGAAACCGAATACAAAGGTAAAATGCAAATACCTGAAAGTCAGGCTGTATCAACCATCATATACCGCAAATAGCGGAAGGGAAAAGTTGCTAATAAATAGATGATTTATGAGTTTTGGGGATTTGATATAAATTTTTAAAACAGAAATTAAATAATTAAATAATTAAAAATATGAAACGACTTACATTAATTTTAACAATTTTAGTTGCAGCAGCAAGCTGCGCTCTATCAGCCGCAGACGCTCCCAAGCGCCAAGGGTGGGATAATAAAACGCCATTGTATGGTAACGTTGAGAGCGTGACCGTTACAGGGTATTATTTTAAGGACAGTTTGGGTGTTCTGTCTCGCAGCGAAATAAAGTCTAAGTCTTGTTATAAATTTAAAGAATCTGGGGATGTGACCGAGAGGGCGGAGTATAAATCAGATGGCTCGTTAAGCTGGAAGTACATTTACAAATATGACACAAAAGGAAATAATACCGAGGAGGCGTATTATACCTCAGACGGCTCGTTAGGAGGTAAGGAGATTTGCAAATATGACACAAAAGGAAATAAGACTGAGGCGGTGTTGTATAAATCAGACGGCTCGTTACAGGAAAAGCTCATTTACAAATATGACACAAAAGGAAATATGACCGAGGAGGCGATGTATGCCTCAGACAGCTCGTTAATGTGGAAGGTCATTTACAAATATGACACAAAAGGAAATAAGACCGAGGATGCGTATTGTACTTTAGACGGCATGTTAGAGTGGAAGCTCACTTACAAATATGACACAAAAGGAAATAACACAGAGGGGGCAATGTATACCTCAGACGGCTCGTTAAGTAGTAAGTATATTTACAAATATGACACAAAAGGAAATAAGACCGAGTATGCGGAGTATAACTCAGACGGTTCGTTAGACTATAAGAGTATTTACAAATATGACTCTAAAGATAATATAACAGAGATAACCAAATACGACGGTGAATTGCGGCCTATAAGTCAGACTGTTTACACCATCATCTACCGCAAATAGCGGAAGGGAAAAGTTGCTAATAATGAGTTTGGGGATTTGATATAAATTTTTAAAACAGAAATTAAATAATTACAAATATGAAACGACTCACATTAATTTTAACGATTTTAGTTGCAGCAGCAAGCTGCGCCCTGTCAGCCGCAGACGCTCCCGAACGCCAAGGGTGGTATGATGGTCCATTGTATGGTAACGTTGAGAGCGTGACCGTTACAAGGTATTCTCTTAAGGACAGTTCTGGCGTTCTATCTCGCGGCAAAATAGAGGATAAGTTCTGTTATAATTTTAATCAATCTGGAGATGTGACCGAGAGGGCGGAGTATGGCTCATCCGGCTCGTTAAGAGGTAAGATGATTTACAAATATGACACAAAAGGGAATAAGACTGAGTTTGCGTATTATACCTCAGACGGCTCGTTAATGCGGAAGGTCATTTACAAATATGACACTAAAGGAAATAAGACCGAGGAGGCGGAGTATAACTCAGACGGCTCGTTAAAGAAAAAGGACATTTTCAAATATGACACAAACGAAAAAATGACCGAGAGGGCGACGTATGCCTCAGACGGCTCGTTATTCGGTAAGAGCATTTACAAATATGACACAAAAGGGAATAAGACCGAGTATGCGTCGTATAACTTAGACGGCTCGTTATTCAGTAAGAGCATTTACAAATATGACACAAAAGGAAATAATACCGAGGAGGCGGATTATTACTCAGACGGCTCGTTAATCAGTAAGTCCACTTACAAATATGACACCCAAGGGAATAAGACCGAGGAGGCGTGGTATCTCTCAGCCGGCTCGTTAAACAGTAAGTCCACTTACAAATATGACACAAAAGGAAATAAGACCGAGAAGGCGAAGTATAAATCAGACGGCTCGTTAAGCCGTAAGTTCATTTACAAATATGACTCTCGAGGTAATATAACAGAGGTTACCAAATACTATGGTGAAATGCAAAAACCTGAAAGTCAGGATGTATATACCATCATCTTCCGCAAATAGCGGAAGGTAAAAGTTGCTAATAAATAGATGATTTATGAGTTTGGGGATTTGATATAAATTTTCAAAACAGAAATTAAATAATTAAAAATATGAAACAACTCACATTAATTTTAACGATTTTAGTTGCAGCAGCAAGCTGCACCCAGTTAGCCGCAGACGCACCTAATCGTCAAGGGTGGGATTATGATAAGTTTGGTCCATTGTATGGTAACGTTGAGAGCGTGACCGTTACAGAGTATTCTCTCAGGGACAGTTTTGGCGTTCTATCTCGCAGCAAAATAAAGGAAAAGTTCTGCTATAATTTTAATGAATTTGGAGATGTGACCGAGGAGACGAGGTATGACTCAGACGGCACGTTGTATTGGAGGGAAATTTACAAATATGACACAAAAGGAAATAAGACCGAGTATGCGACGTATAACTCAGACGGTTCGTTACAGGAAAAGCTCATTTACAAATATGACACAAAAGGAAATATGACCGAGCTGGTGTGGTATAAATCAGACGGCACGATAAGAAATAAGTACATTTACAAACATGACACAAAAGGAAATATGACCGAGGATGCGGAGTATAACTCAGACGGCTCGTTAAGTAGAAAGTACACTAACAAATATGACACTCAAGGGAATATGACTGAGGAGGCGCTGTATGACTCAGATGGCTCGTTAAGCAGGAAGACCATTTACAAATATGACACAAAAGAAAATAAGACCGAGGAGGCGGGGTATGACTCAGACGGCTCGTTAGGATATAAGCGCATTTACAAATATGACACAAAAGGAAATAAGACCGAGGATGCGTGGTATAACTCAAAAGGCTCGTTAAGCAGGAAGACCGTTTACAAATATGACACAAAAGGAAATGAGACCGAGGCGACGTATTATAAATCAGATGGCTCGTTAGGAGCTAAGTTCATTTACAAATATGACACAAAAGGAAATAAGACCGAGGCGGCGGAGTATACCCCAGACGGCACGATAAGAAATAAGTACATTTACAAATATGACGCTCAAGGCAATATGACAGAGAAAACCGAATACGTCGGTAAAATGCGACCTATAAGTCAGGTTGTATTAACCATCATCTACCGCAAATAGCGGAAGGGGGAAGTAGCTGATAAATAAATTGTTGAGTTATTAACTTGAATTTACGTCTAAAAAAATAGTTGTTATGAAACATCATGTATTAAAAAAAATCATCCTTGCAGGTGCAATGCTCATGAGCGTTGCAAACGTGCTTGCTCAAACGTCCGATGGTGAACGTCAGAAAAAAAATTCTACGGAACGGACTGGATCTGCAAGTCGCGAATTTATGAAAGTGGCTCCGTATAGGGTTAAAGTAAATGACAAGTTATGCTACATGGTAAAAAAAGGATACTCAAGGTGGCATAATGACAAATGGGAGCTTTATTGCGGGGTGATCAGCAATTTTTATTATCAAGATGGTTATGATTACGCACTATACGTTGATAAATATGACATTAGTTCTGATACAATATTAAATATTAAGACATTAGCAACCAGTGGTGTTCCTGATGTACGCTTACGCGCTGACCGGCATAAGTTTAAGAGCAAAAATGATGGGAAATCGTGCCGTGTGATAAAACTTTCTGACGAAAAAATTCAGATTGATGACAAGCTTTGCTATCAGGTGGCGGAATATTCATCTGAGAGAGACACATCACCTAAATGGACACCATTTTGTGGCGAACTGAATTTTACAGGTGATGTTAGAAGCTTGTCTTACGACTCTTTGATAAGTCTGTCGAAAGAGGATACCTTTCCATTGCCATTTCCCGTAGTGTTATTTGTTGAAGATTATGATTCTGATGCAGATACCATTAACGTGATAGGTATGGTTGGCGACTGGCCTTTTTGTAGTGTAAAAGACCGTAATGGAGCATTGTCTGATTTTAAGTCGAAGAAAAAAGCAAAAAAGAGAGGTAGAAAGCGTCGCAAGTCTTCGAGCCGATAATGTTTCCGTTTGTTTTTTTGTATGGAGAGCTGCAATATATAAATATCAGAAGATGAACTTTATGTCGGCGGATTGTCTATCAGGTTGTCGTTTCCGCCGGGTTGAAAGGGAGTGTGGGTGTCACTGATCTCGATATAAAACTCGCAGCACTCAAATCTGATGAAGCCTTCATATTCGAGGTCGAAATTGAATTGGACAGTATATCCGTTGTCGGTCTTTTTGTATGAAAAACCGGTTATCAGGAAGCCGTTGCAAAGCAATAGCTTATTTTCATAAAAAGGATTGAAGGGTTTGATGCATGACTGGTAATTGCTGCAATAGCTGCAGACAAGTTTTAGCTCTTCGTAAGATTCCGTCCAGTCTATGATGAAAGTTGCAGTTCCATCTTCGCTGAAAATGATTTTCTTGATGTGACTTTCAAAAAGGTTTATCGCATCAGTCTCGTTGTTCAAGTATTTCATCTTGTATAGTTTAAGGTGGGTTCTATAAATTCAAGAAGTGCCGAAAAATTTATCAACCCACGATTTGTACTTTTAAATTATAAACGGTGAATCTATACACCTTAAGTCAATATTTCTGCTCTGCAAAAAGCAAATTAAATCTTGACTAGTAAAGACGAAGATACATATTTCTTAAATGATACTGGTAAAATTATTAAAAAAGTTTTTTTATCAATTAATTTAACATCTCATCAGAGGCGGAGAAGAGGCGTGCTACGTCTCTACTTCTGCCACGTAACCGATTTGCAACCGTCGAAAGCGCCCTCTCCAAAAGTGAAATCGTCAACAGACACATTTCCTTTTGAATTGTCTATCACCACATCAAGGTTGTCACAGCCCCAAAACGCCCTCCTTCCGATACTGGTGACGCTGGAAGGGATTGTGACACTGGTCAAGCCGCTACAGCCTTCAAACGCCCTCTCTCCGATACTGGTGACTCCGGAAGGAATTGTGACGCTGGTCAGGCCGCTACAGTATTCAAACGCTCTCTCTCCGATGCTGGTGATGCCGGAAGGGATTATGACCCCTCCCTTTACACCTCCTGGGCATGCTATAATCTTTTTCATCTCCTTGTCATACAAAACTCCGTTGACAGATGTATAGTTAGGATTAGAGGGAGATACATTTATGCTGGTCAGTCTGCCACAGCGCGAAAACGCAACATCTCCAATGCTGGAGACGCCGGAAGGGATTGAGATGTTTGTCAAGCCGCTACATTTGTGAAACGCTTCTTTCCCGATGCTGGTGACGCTTGAAGGGATTGTGACGCTTGTCAAGCCGCTGCAGCCATAAAACGCATACTCTCCAATGCTGGAGACGCCGGAAGGGATCGTGACGCTGGTCAGGCCGCTACAGCCAGAAAACGTACAATCTTCAATGCTGGTGACACTGGAAGGAATTGAAATGCTTGTCAAGCCGCTACAGTCAACAAACGCGAACCATCCAATACTGGTGACACTGGAAGGAATTGAAATGCTTGTCAAGCCGCTACAGCCACTAAACGCATAAAATCCGATGCTGGTGACGCCAAATGGGATTGACACGCTGGTCAGACCGCTACAGTCACGAAACGCTTCCATTCCTATGCTGGTGACGCTAGATGGGATTGTGACGCTGGTCAGACCTTCACAGCCGTCAAATGCCTTATTTCCTATCATGGTGACCGTATATGTCTTTCCTCCTATCTGCACTTCTGAAGGGATATTGACAACAGGCTCGTCCGAGCAACCTTTTTTTAGCCTCGCCTCAGTTACTGATATAAAGTCAAATTGCATCGAAGTTGCAGATTCTCCAATGATGCCTTTTTGGGGAGATCTATTTTGCATAGAAGTTGCTAACACTTCAACGTCAACAATCTCCTCTTCAGAAGTGTCTTTCTGTACATTTTTAGTTGTGCCCATTCCGCTTTTCTGAGCAACGCCCAAGTTTGTCCCAATAAAAGCCGTCAAGCCGAACAATACCGCCACGACCGGGGCTAAAACACTTTTTCTCATGTTTTTATGCTTAAGTAAATTTAACATTCCATCAGCAAGCAGACTGAACTATGTTATGGCTGTCGCTGATATTGCAAAAGTAGCGGACTTTAATATAGTTACATTTGCTTGTTGACGCTATATAAACGTTCTTCAAAACTATCACACTAAAGACAATATCTCTTGGATTTATGTAACCTTTGTTAAAGTACAAAAGAGAAAGGCAAGAGTGTTTTCACTCCGCTTATTTTCAGTGTCTTGTCAGTTCCGTAGAGAATGATTTGCATTTCGCTTCCGGCTCTTGCCTCGCTCTCCTGCATCACCTGTCTGCACGCTCCGCATGGTGTGATTGGCTTTTTCAGAAATTCGCCCTCTGTTTGCGCCGCTATTGCGATGGCTGCAACGGCAATGTCGGGGTAGTTCGCCCCTGCGGCGAAAAGAGCGGTGCGTTCTGCGCAAAGACCGCTTGGGTAAGCTCCGTTCTCCTGGTTGTTGCCCGTCACAATCTCTCCGTTGGCAAGCAGAACGGCGGCGCCCACCTGAAATTTTGAGTAAGGAGCGTAAGCCCTGCAAGAGGCCTCTTTTGCAGCATCCACAAGCTTGCGGACAGACTCGTCAAAATCGTCTTCAGCAAGTTCCCAATACCTATATGATGACACAATCTCTTTCATAAAAAAAACATTTAGACGTTTGCACAAATATACAACAAAGAAGGAGACAGACAAAAAAAAAGTCCCCCGAAAAAAATTCCGAGGGACAAAAAACATACACCTATGACAACAAAATATTATTTCAAATCAGCAAGAGCTTTCTTGATACGAGCAAACGCTTCCACAAGCTTTTCGTCAGAAGTAGCGTAAGACATACGTATGCAGTCAGGAGCTCCGAACGCCGCGCCGCCCACGCAAGCCACGTGACCTTCAGTAAGCAGGTACATTGCAAGTTCTGCAGCGTCGTTGATAGTTTCGCCGGCAGGCGTTTTCTTTCCGAAGAAAGACTTGCATTCAGGGAACACATAGAACGCGCCAGTTGGGTTGTTCACCTTCAAGCCCGGAATCTCTTTAGTAAGAGAGACCACAAGGTTCTTTCTGCGTTCGAACGCCTTGCGCATTTCAGCAACGCAAGACTGGTCGCCGGTGTAAGCCGCTTCGGCAGCCTTCTGAGTGATAGAAGACGGTCCGGAAGTATATTGGCCCTGCAGCTTGTTGCAAGCCGAGGCGATCCACTGAGGAGCTGCAATCCAGCCAAGTCTCCATCCAGTCATGGCGTATCCTTTAGACACGCCGTTTATGATAACCACACGGTCTCTGATATTGTCAAACTGAGCGATGCTCTCGTGTTTGCCTATATAGTTGATGTGTTCGTAAATTTCGTCAGCAAGGACAATCACGTTAGGGTATTTTGCCAGAACGTCAGCAAGCCCCTTCAGTTCCTCCTTAGTGTAAACGCTGCCTGTTGGGTTTGACGGCGAGCAAAGGATGAACGCCTTGGTTTTAGGAGTGATAGCAGCCTCCAACTGAGCAGGAGTGATTTTGAAATCCTGGTCAATTCCGGCAGTCACGATAACGTTAGTTCCTTCAGCAAGCTTCACCATTTCAACATAACTAACCCAGTAAGGAGCAGGGACGATAACCTCGTCGCCCTTTCCGACGATACACATAAGCGCGTTGCAGACAGACTGCTTCGCCCCGTTAGAGCACACAATCTGCTCTGGCTTGTAGTCCAAACCGTTTTCGTTCTTCAGCTTCGCCACAATCGCGTTGCGCAAAGCAGGGTATCCCGGAACTGGAGAATAGAATGAAAAATTGTCATCGATTGCTTTTTTTGCAGCCTGTTTTATGTGGTCAGGGGTGGTGAAGTCCGGTTCACCTACACTAAGGTTGATCACATCAATGCCTTGAGCCTTCAATTCATTGCTTTTCTGAGACATTGCCAAAGTCTCTGACGGAGACAAAGCTGCCAAACGAGCTGATACTTGATTCATTTTCCTACTATAATTATATAAATTAATCTAACATTCACCTTTCAGCGTGCAAAGTTATCAAATTTTCCATAAAGTACAAACTAATGAAGCAAAATAGTTATCGTTGCTTGCGTTTTTTTTTACATTTTTTCTGAAAATTACGCTTTTTCTCTTCTTTTTGACAATTCAGACGGCTTTTAGAGATTTTGACGAGAACTTTTTTCTGCGGCCGGTTGGCGCAGTTTTTTTTCGTGCTGCAGAATTTTTTTTGTGTTTTGGTGGGTTTAGTCCTTTATTTTTGTATTTTTGTGCCTTGATAAATTTTTAGTAAAAGAGTAAAGAATGAAAACAGATATTATTTTGTCAGGTGTCGGAGGGCAGGGAATTCTGTCTATTGCGGCGGTAATCGGGAAAGCGGCTGTGGATAACAACTTGTATATGAAGCAGGCTGAGGTTCACGGAATGAGCCAGCGCGGCGGTGATGTGCAGTCAAACCTCAGAATTTCTGACGAGCCTATAGCTTCGGACCTTATTGCGAAGGGCAGCGCGGACATTATCATATCGCTGGAGCCGATGGAGTCTTTGCGTTATCTGCCTTACCTGAAGAAGGACGGCTGGATTGTCACTAACAAAGTGCCGCTGGTGAATATCCCTGACTATCCGGAGGTTGGGAGCGTGCTTGCTGAGATTGAAAAGGTCCAGAACCACGTGATACTTGATGTCGAAACTATTGCGAAGGAGGCAGGCTCGGCAAGGGCGGCGAACATTGTGATGCTCGGAGCGGCTTCTCCTTTCCTTAACATATCTTATGAAATGATTCAGGACGGAATCCGTTCTATATTCGGACGTAAGGGCGAGGAAATCGTGAACATGAACCTCAAGGCGCTTGAGGCTGGACGTAAGATGGCGGAGGAACTAAAACGTTAAGCTGTATGATTCAAAGGATTCAAAGTATATATATGCTTGTCGTGAGCGCGTTGACCGTCTTTTTGATGTGCTCTGACATTTTCACGTTGTACAGCAAAGCGGAGACCTATGAGGTCGGTTCGCTTTTTGTGAACGGAAAGGACGGTGAGTCGCTCTATTCTGTATGGCCTGTATTCGCGAAGTCCTGGGCGCAGGCACCTTCTGCGGACTGCCTGTGCCGTGGCTGTGTGATAATCCCATTTCCATTATGACCACGGCCCCCGGCGGCTTTATCACCTACGGTATCATGATCGCCATTGTCAATAAACTGACCAAAGGCCGCGCCATCAAAAAGAAGAACTTTGGCTGCGCGGGCTGTCCCTCTTCCGCGGTCTGCGGCAGAGGAACCTGCGAAGAAAGGGAGGTGGCAGAAGCATGAAACAGGCGCTTTACATCATTCTGACCGCCGCCATTACCAACAACTATGTGCTGGTCAAATTCCTCGGCATCTGCCCGTTTCTCGGCGTTTCCAAAAAACTGGATCAAGCCACAGGCATGTCCATCGCCGTGATCTTTGTTCAGCTCATGGCAACTGCTGTCACATGGCCCATCTATCACTTTCTGTTAAACGGCGGCATCGATTTCACCTACATGCAGACTGTGGTTTTCATCCTTGTGATCGCAGCGCTGGTACAGCTGGTGGAGATCGTTCTGAAGAAGTTCCTGCCGTCGCTCCACGCCTCTCTCGGCGTCTATCTGCCCCTGATTACAACCAACTGTGCCGTTTTGGGCATCACCGTCAACAACATCAGCGATGGTCTGACCTTTGGTGAAAGTATGCTGACCTCTCTGGGCTGCGGCCTCGGTTTTTTCCTTGCCATGGTGCTTTTCAGCGGTGTGCGTGCCAGAGTTGCCGATGCAAAGCCCCCCAAGTCCTTTGAGGGCCTGCCCATCACCCTGTTGGCCGCAGCCATCGTTTCCCTTTCCTTCTTCGGATTTGCCGGAATCATCGGCAATCTGTTGGGCTGACAGGAGGTGGTCCGTCTATGAATATTCTCATTCCAATTCTTGCGGTGGCCGGTATCGGTCTGCTGTGCAGCATCATGCTGGTGGCTGCATCAAAATTTATGGCCGTCCCGGAGGATGAAGACTTTCTGAAGATCCGCCAATGTCTGCCCGGCGCCAACTGCGGCGCCTGCGGCTTTACCGGTTGTGACGGCTACGCCCACGCACTGGCAGACGGCGAAGTACATACCGCCGCTTTGTGTGTGCCCGGCGGCGCGGAGGTTTGCGATCGGCTTTCCGCAATCATGCAGTGGGAAGAACAGGTCGTTGTTCCCAAGGTCGCTTACATTGCCTGCTGCGGTGAAAACTCTCCGGTGTCCAGAAAATACGATTACCGCGGCATCAACACCTGTGTGGCTGCCTACAGTCACTACGCAGGCTATGCCATGTGTGCCCAAAGCTGTCTTGGGATCGGCGACTGCGCCGAGGTTTGTCCCAACCGTGCCATCTGCATCGAAAACGGCATTGCCAGTATCCGACCTCACCTGTGCGTAGGCTGCGGCCTTTGTGCCAAGGTCTGCCCCAGCCGGAAGATCCGGATCGTTCCCAGATCTGTCCGGGTGATCGTCCGCTGTACCAGCAACGACAAAGGCGCCAACACCAGAAAAGCCTGCAGTTGGGGCTGCATCGGCTGTAAAAAATGCGAAAAAGTTTGTGAACACAATGCTATTCGCGTGGTCAACAACTGTGCGGAGATCGATTACAGTAAATGTACCGGCTGCGGCAATTGCGCGGAAGCCTGTGTTTCCGGCTGTATAACAAAAGTGAATTTTCTCTGAATCAGAAAGAAACGTGACTGCCGAAAGGCAGTCACGTTTCTTTCTGACAAGCTGTACCAGCCGGAGAAAAAAAGCCATCCCGTTGGGGATGACTTTTCTTTCTGGCATTTCCAATCGATTTGGACATGGGCTCTACTTATCTTCCACGGTACTCCGATTTCAAAATTTCTGCCATTTCTTCCGGCGATTCCTTACAGCCGTCTGCCAGCCACATTTTGATGATGGTATTCAGACCGCTCCGAAAAAATTCAATGTGATATTTTATGTTTCGGTCAATATGTTCTTTTTCCGCCCGCTTAGGGTCGTACAGGGAAATCTTATGCTTTTCGTCGTAGCACAGCTTAAAGTAGGTCGCATAGAAAAGTTGATTTTCTTTAATGTGTTCAAACATTTTTAATGCGCCTGTCCGCTCGTTGAAATAGTCATAATCCGCAAAAAGCTGCGAAAATTCCGCCTCCAGTTTGTTTCGCAGCTTGTCGGCGAGGTCGTAAATATCAAGGTAATTCGCGTAAAAGGTGCTGCGGTTGAGACCGGTTTCCTTGCAAATGTCTGCAACTGTGATGCTTTTCAATTCCTTGGACTGTAGCTGCTGCACCAAGGCTTTTTCAATTTTTTCTACCGAATCCCGGCGTCTTCGGTTGTTTTTTGTATTCACATCGACTCCCCCATTATCCCGACACTTGCTGTGAAATTGATGATTGTTTTCCCTGCCGTAAACATTATAATAAAAACGCATTAAAAACACAAGTGTTGGAATAATGAAAGGAGTTTTTTATGAAAAAAAGCAGTTTTGTTGCGATGATTTTGGGGACAGTGAGTGGGGTGTTGTTTGCGCTGGGTATGTGTATGGCACTGCTGC
>CALGHE010000097.1 GCA_937915765.1 uncultured Bacteroidales bacterium
CCTCGTTGTGCTGTTCCACTTTTTTGACAAAAGTGGTGTGCTGCGTTACAGGCGCGCGTTTATGCGTCTGGAACGTAATATTGTGACGGGGATTTTCTCTATCGGCGTGGCTCCTTTTGTGATGAATTTTTGCGCTTGCTTCACTACAATGCTGATAAACAACACTTTGGAAAGTCATGGCGGCGACTTGGCTATCGGGGCGTATGGAATCAACAACCGTATTGTAATGTTTTTTGTGATGCTGGTGCTTGGCTTTAATCAGGGCATGCAGCCTATTGCGGGCTTCAACTACGGTGCAAAGCAGTTTGACCGTGTGATTAAGGTGATGAAGCTGACTGTGGTGTGCGCCACGGCTGTGACAACTACGGCTTTCCTCGTTGGCGAGTTTGCTCCGGAACTGATTGTGAGGTGCTTCACTGATAATGCGGAACTTACGGCTCTGTCTGTGAACGGTATGCGTATAATGGTGCTTGCGTTCCCTATCGTTGGTTTTCAGATGGTTGTGGCAAATTTCTTCCAGTCTATAGGGCAGGCTCAAAAATCGGTGCTGCTGTCGTCTATGCGTCAGTTGCTTATGCTCATACCTTTGCTGCTGATATTGCCCGACTATTTCGGCTTGGACGGTGTTTGGTGGAGCATGCCGGTGTCCGACTTTTTATCGACAGTGGTGGCGGCTGTATTGTTAGCGTATCAATTTAAATCTTTTAAGAAAGGAGAAATGAAATGATGGATGGAAAGGTGATTATAAGCATTGGCCGTCAGTTTGGCAGCGGCGGCCGTTCGATAGGAAAGATGATTGCGGATAAGTTGGGTATCGGGTATTATGATGTGGAGCTGCTTCGTCTTGCAGCCAAGGAGATTGGCTTTGGCGAAGAGGCGTTTGCCGCTGTTGACGAAAAGCCTAATTTCGGGCGCTTTTTTCAGAATATAGAAAATCTGATGTCTGGCTCGCAAACTGACAGCCTGATGTCTAACGCAAATCTTTTTCAGGTGCAGTCCGATGTGATTCGACAGATTGCGGAGCGTGAGTCGTGCGTGATTATGGGCAGGTGCTCTGATTATGTGCTTCGGGAGGACGACCGTTGTGTGAGTCTCTTTCTTACTGCTGATGAAGACGACCGCGTGAGGCGCGTGATGGAGCGTCTTGAAGTGGATGAGGCAAAGGCGGAAAAGATTATAACAAGCACAAACAAACGTCGTGCTGAGTATTATAATTATTATACAGGGAAGAAGTGGGGCGATGCGGCTTCGTACCATCTTTGCGTGAATGTCACGGCTTTGGGCGAAGAGGGCACTGCAGATTTTATTTGTGATTTTGTTAAAAGAAAGTTCCGTCTGTAATAGACGGAACTTTTTTGATGATTTTGCTTTATGCAACTACAGTAGCAACAATTCGTCTGCCAGATGCGGAATTGCGAAATTCGCAAAGGTATATGCCTTGCCATGTGCCGAGGTTGAGCCGCCCGTTGCTGATCGGGATAGAGAGGCTTGCGCCTACGATGGCGGACTTTGCGTGCGAAGGCATGTCGTCGTCACCTTCATACGTGTGAAGGTAATAAGGCTCACGCTCTTTCACAAGCCTGTCGAATATGGCGGCAAGGTCTGTCTGCACTTCCGGGTCTGCGTTTTCATTTATAGACAGGGCGGCGGAAGTGTGTTTGATGAACAGATTTAGCAGGCCGCTTTGCGGCAGTGGCGGCAGGTTTGCGAGAACCTCGCTCGTGACGAGATGAAAGCCGCGTTTCCGCACTTTTAGTGTGAATTCTGTTTGTGATACCATCTCTTAGTTGTTTGTGATTTTCCAGCGAACTCTCCAGATGCCGTTTTCGTAATTTGACGAGAGAATCTTGAACTGACCAATTTCGGACGTGTTTTCAACGTGCGCGCCTATGCACGGACAAGCGTCATAATCTCCGACGTGAACTATTTTCAGTGTCTCCGACGCATCTTCGGGGAGGCGTTCAAGATTGAATTTAGCTTTAGCGTCGTCTCTGGTCATCAGCTCCGAAAAGACGGGCAGGTTCTGCGCGATCACTTCGTTTACCTTAGCCTCTATTTCAGCAATCTGTTCGTCAGTCGGCATAGATGGCAAGTTATAGTCGCACTTAGACTTCTTGCGTTCGATGTGCGCGTTAGAAGCGCGTCCGCACCCGAACATTCGCACCATAGTCTGGTTCAATATATGTTCCGTTGTATGGCTCGGACAGTAATAGTCCTTTTTAGCTTCGTTCAATATAACATCTTCCATAAATCAATCAATTTTTGCAATTTCAACAATAACTTTAGCGGAGGCGATTAGCGAGTCAACTGGCAGGAACTCGTATCTGCTGTGAAAATTGTGTCCGCCTGCAAATATATTAGGGCAGGGCAGACCCTCGAAAGAGAGCCTTGCACCGTCTGTTCCGCCTCGTATAGGCCTTTTTTGCGGTTTTATTCCGCAACGTTCCATCGCTTTTTCAGCGCGGTTTACAATGTGCATGACCGGCTCTATTTTTTCAATCATGTTTCTGTACTGGTCCTTTATCTCCAGCTCGAAATTGTCGTTATCCAGATTCTTCTCTTCAGTGAATGCGGATAGTTCAAGGCTGATAGCCTGCTTGAATCGTTCCAGCTTATCTGCGTCAAAATCCCTGATGATGTAGTGCAGCGAAGCCTCTTCTACCGAGCCTTCAATCTTTGTCAGGTGAACAAAGCCCTCGTATCCTTCGGTCGATTCGGGCGACGGAAGAGAGGTGAGCTTGCATGCAAATTCAGCGGCTAACTTGTTTGCGTTTACCATTTTGCCTTTTGCGTAGCCGGGGTGCACGTTAGTTCCTTTGAATTTAATAGTTGCAGATGCCGCGTTGAAGTTTTCGTATTCAAGTTCGCCGATAGCGCCGCCGTCTATGGTGTAAGCCCAGTCTGCTCCAAACTTTTTCACGTCGAAGCGGTCTGCTCCGCAGCCAATCTCCTCGTCGGGAGTGAAGGCTATGCGTATCTTTCCGTGCTTCACGTCTGAGTTTTTAATGAGAGCCTCCATAGCCGAAACGATAGCGGCGACTCCAGCCTTGTCGTCTGCGCCGAGCAGCGTTGTGCCGTCGGTTACTATAAGCTCCTGCCCAAGGTATGAATTCATCTCCGGAAATTCGCTTGGCGACAGTGCGATGTTTAGCTCTGAGTTCAGGCCAATATCGTTCCCGTCAAATTTCACAACAGAGGCTTTCACGTCTTTGCCGGACACGTCCGGACTTGTGTCGAGGTGCGCAATGAAGCCGATGGTCGGAAGCTCGCCGTCGCAGTTTTGCGGAAGGGTGGCGGTGACGTAGCAATTCTCGTCAACTTCAACGTCGCTTAACCCTATTTGCCTTAGCTCATCAGCCAGATAATTAGCAAGAGAAAATTGCTTTTGAGAAGACGGAAACGTCTCCGAGTTTTCATCAGACTGAGTGTCGAACGAGACATATTTAAGAAAACGGCTCACTGCCGTTGTTTTGTCTATTTTGTACATGAGTATCCTTTATATAGTTTTTGCAAAGGTATGATTTTCGGCAAAATTTTCAAGGAGGCAAGAGATAAAAAAAATCCGCCCCGATTAAGGAGCGGATTGTAAGAAACAAAATTATTAAATTTATTAGCGTTCAAACGTAAAAGTGTCTTTTTCAGAAATAAGAACAAGTTCCTTCTCTGTGAGCTTTATGATTTTAGATATGATTGAAGAACTTAGCGGTTTAGAATCCGATGTCGTGTCTCTTTTGATTTCGGTCCCATCTTCGTATGTGACTGTTATGCGTTCTATGTCTGTTTCGTTATATTTGTCAAAAATTTTGATGGTGCCACCATCTTTGTCATTTTGCTCTTTTTCAGATTCTGTTATATTCATATTTAGAATATCACCGTTCAATTTGTAAAAGCCTTTGATTTTTGATTTTGACTTAACTGTTCCAGAATCGTACTCAGTTATGTTGGAAGTAAAGTTTCCGTCTTCAAAAATGTATTCTTCGTAATCTATGTCAAGTGCATCTTCTGGATAGTCTGACCATTCAGAACTGTCGCTCAAACGCCAAAAACCTTCGATAAGGTCTTCAAAACTGTTGTCATCATCATCGTCATCGCAAGACACGAAAGACAAACTCATCAAAATAGCCAAGATCAGGCTTCCTGTAATTTTAAAAGTTTTCATAAATCTAAATAATTAGTTGCAAAAAAAATATTATTTTAAACGCCGCAAAATTATAGAAAAATAGACTAATTACAAAGACTTTTCAGAAAAAAAATTAGTCGCTCGTGTCTTCAGTTTTGCACCCATTCAGTATTATGTAGCCAATCAAGCCGGATGTTACGGACCCGACTAATATGGATATTTTCGCAAAAGCTTGATGCTCAGGGTTATCGAAGGCTAACATCGATATGAAGATAGACATTGTGAAGCCTATTCCGCCCAAAAATCCCGCGCCAATCAGGTGGCGTTTTGTTATGTCGGCAGACAGAGATCCTATTTTGAATTTGACAGCCAGAAGCGAGAACCCTATGATGCCCAACGGTTTGCCTATTAGCAGCCCGGCTATGACACCTATGCTCAGGGTTGAGCTGAAAACTTCGCCGAACTCAACATTTAGCGGCACAGCCGTGTTGGCAAGCGCGAAAAGCGGCATGATGATGAAGTTTGATATTTCGTGCAGACGATGCTCTATCAGAGCGGTCTCCTTGTACTGATGAAACTTTGTGTAAGACGGTATAGTGAATGCGGTAAGCACTCCGGCAAGCGTGGCGTGAACCCCCGATTTAAGCATAAAGTACCACATCACTGTGCCTGCAAATATGTATGCGACGAAGTTTGACACGCGCAGCCTGTTCATCAGCATCATGAACGCAAAGACTCCTAAAGCTATGAAAAGGTAGTCCGACGCAAGGTCTGACGTGTATGCTGCGGCAATCACGACTATCGCTCCAAGGTCGTCTGTGACAGCGAGCGCGGTGAGGAATATTTTGACGGAAATTGGCACTCGTTTGCCCAGCAGCGACAGCACGCCGAGCGCAAATGCGATGTCGGTTGCCATAGGTATGCCCCAGCCGTGCGAGTATTCGGGGGCGTGTGCGATAGATGCATATATTAAGGCCGGAACAACCATTCCGCCTAACGCGGCTATCATCGGAAGCGCTGCTTTTGATGGTGTTGACAGCTCGCCTTGACGTAGCTCTCGTTTAATCTCCAGTCCGACAACTAAGAAAAATATAGTCATCAGGCCGTCGTTAATCCATTCCTCTACAGTAAGCGTGAAGTGAGAGCCGAAACCGTGAATGCCAATCTTGCTGTGCCAAAATTCAATATAACCTTCTGCAAATGAGGAGTTGGCAAGATACAAAGAGGCTATTGTAACTAAGATGAGAAGAATCCCGGAGCGTTGCTCTATCTGGAAAAATTCGTTAAGAGGACGAAACTTTTCCTTACGCACAAACCGTGCTAAAAAGTTATTAAATTTATTCATGTTCAATCAATTTTTTTTGCAAAAATATCATAAGTCTAAAGCCTTAACAAAATTTGTAATCTCTTAGATTGGTGTATAGGTCGAAATATTTCCGCAGAGCCAAAAATATGGAGGTTTGGGACTGTTGCAATGTGTGCGGACACGCTTTTTTCGCGGCGTTTTCGGACAAAAAGAGAGAGATAAAGAAAAAAACGATGAAATAAGAAAAAAATACCTGCATTTTCGCTTAAAAATTTCTCATTAAAGATTATCTTTGCAAAGAT
The DNA here is from genome assembly GCA_937915765.1 of uncultured Bacteroidales bacterium. Taxonomy (GTDB): domain Bacteria; phylum Bacteroidota; class Bacteroidia; order Bacteroidales; family Paludibacteraceae; genus RGIG9379. The sequence continues at coordinate 5,729 of CALGHE010000097.1, forward strand.
GAAGAGGTTTATATTTTTAATACTGGGATATATATTTGGCTTGGGCGCATTTGCGTCAGATTCCACAAGTCATGCAGTGTCGGACACGTTGGCTAAGGAGCCGATGCCTGTCAAGGAGGATGTGCAGATGTACAGCTGGCGTTCGGAAGGCCCGTTGGGAGTAGTTGAAAGGGTTGGCCTGGACACATTTCTGAATGATTTCAACGTGACGAATCCGGCAGAGCGGCGCACAATCGCATTGCAGCATCTCGGAAGTTTGGGCTCGCCTGCTGTCTCAAGAATTTTCTCGGACAGAAAACGCAAGTCTGAGTTTCTGTTTTTTCAGCCGTATGAGCCGTATTATATGTCTCCGGAGGATTTGCAGTACTTTAACACAAAGAAGCCGTATTCCAATATCTCTTACTATGCAGGAGGCAAAAATAATCGCAAGGAGCGTCGCCTAAACGGCGTGTTTACAGTCAATGCCACGCCTAAATTGAACTTCGGGCTGCATGGCGACTGGATTAACGCGTATGGCTTCTATCCTTCTCAGTCAACAAGAAATTACAACGCAGGTTTTTTTGCAAGCTATATGGGACGCAATCACAACTTGATGGCGAGCATGTCTTTTGTAAAGTATGAAAATTACGAGAACGGAGGGCTTGTGAATCCTGATGACGTGACTGACCCTAAGAACAATGGAAATAAAACGCCGGAAAATATGGCGGTGTTTTTTAGCGATAACGCATGGAACACTTTGAAGGGTTTCAACGCTTATCTTAACTACAAGTATCATTTGGGCTTTGACCGTGATGTCCGCGTGACGGCAGACTCCACTACAAAGGAGTTTGTTCCTGTGACCTCTTTCATATACACTTTCCGCTACGAGAATGACCGGAAGGTTTATAGAGAGGACGGCTCGTCGGCTGGTAGGGAAGATTTCTTTAAAAGGTACGGTATCGATGTGCAGCCGGCGATAAAGCTGGAGGATACGCACGACTCTGTTAGGTTTCAGCACATAAAGCAGAATTTCGGAGTGACACTCGACGAAAAGTTCAACACTTTTGCCAAGTTCGGACTCGCTGCGTATGGTATTGTGGATGTGAAACGTTATAATTACCAGAGCAGAGTGGGGCATCCGTACATAGATACCGCTTTTTATCAGGATATGTATGACCACGACAAGTTTACTGACGAGATGAAGCAGTTTGTGGGACCTCTTAGCTTTGACGAATTGACTCGCACAAAACTGGGTGTGGGCGGTAGCTTGTCTAAACACTCTGGCAAGCACCTTTTTTTCAACTTCACAGGTGAGTATTTCTTTAAGAACGAAAAGGACGAGGTCGGCTCGTTTAATCTTGAAGGAAACCTGAAGACTGTGGTCAATCTGTTCAAAAAGCCTTTTGTTGTGGGCGCGAATGCTGAGTATAAGCGCGAGTGCCCGGATTTTCTTGAAGAACGTTATTTTGGAAATTATATATCTTGGAATAAAGAGCTCGACTATAAAGAGAATTTGCGAGTGGAGGGCTTCCTCGACTATCAGCCGATAGGACTGACGCTGAAGGCTGGATACTCTAATGTGAGAAACTATGTGTATTGGGACAGATATGCCACGCCGAAGCAGGCTGATGTGAGTGTGTTTGACGCTACTGTAAGGGAACGACTGAAAATCTGGTATTTCCATTGGGACAACGAACTTACTTACCAGCACTCTTCTAACGAGTCTGTGTTGCCGTTGCCGGAGCTTAGCCTCTATTCTAATTTTTATGTTCAGTACGGAAAACTGTTCAAGGTTCTGACGGTTCAGTTAGGGGCTGACCTGCGTTACAACACGTCGTACAAGGTGCCAAGCTATATGCCTGCGACCGGAATGTTTTTCGTGCATCCGGGCTATCTGATTGATAAGGGAACAGACCAGCAGGTTGCTTCGTCTGTGGATATTGGCGATTATCCGTATATGAATGTCTATTTAAGTTTTCACTTGAAGACGTTCAGGGTTATGGTCGAATATAATAATTTGAGCAAGGTCTTAGGCTGGGGTGACGACAATTATCTGTCGCTGCCGGGGTATGCTTACAACCCGTCGTTCTTGAAATTTAGTATTTCCGTAAATTTGGCAAACTGATGGTTACGCGCAAGAGAGTCTTTATGTCGATGTTGTGTTCCTTCCTCTTTGTTTATATAATAAGCAATTGTACAGGCAAAGAGGAGCAGGTATTGTTGCGTGATTATGAGGATGTGGCGGACGCCGGCGTGTTCAGGGTCGCTGTGGAATATAGTCCGAGCGGATATTTCCGTGAAAATGATTCGGTGTACGGTGTGCAGTACCAATTGGTGGAGGAGCTGGCGGAGCGTCTGGGTTTTAAAGTGGAGTATTTCTTCGAGGCTAATATGCAGAAGAGCATTGAAGACCTTAATTCGGGCAAGTACGATATGGTTGCTAGGTTTATACCTGTGACGACCGAACTGCGCGAGAAGGTCGCTTTTACGGAAAGCCTGACTCTGGACAAGCAGGTGCTCGTGCAGCGCAGGCCTACGGACACTTCTTTTGTTTATGTGAACAATCAGCTGGAACTGGCAGGAAAGAAGATAACGGTTTCGGAGGGTTCTCCTTATATATCCAGACTGAATAATCTGGCTAAGGAAATAGGCGATGTGATTCTGGTGGAGGAGTTGCCAGATTATGACTGCGAAATGCTCTCCATAATGGTTGCAAAGGGCGACATAGACTATACTGTGTGTGACTTCGAGACTGCGTCAAGGTTGCAGGCTGAGTATCCGCAGCTGAGCTTGCAGACAAGCATCAGTTTCTCGCAGCTGCAGGCTTGGGCGTTGCGCAAGGATTCGGAAGTGCTGCTCGATTCGGTGAATTGTTGGATAAAAGAGCGAGCGGCTCTGAATGATAAGAAATAGTGACGAACAATGAATTTTCTAGCGCATTTATATCTATCGGGAAAGGATAAGAGCGGAGTGCTTGTCGGCAATTTTATCGCAGATCAGGTGAAGGGCAGGCAGCTTGCCTCTTTTTCGGAAAATATGCAAAGGGGAATCAGACTTCACAGGAAGATTGATGAGTTTACGGACTGTCATGAGGTGACGGCTCGCTGCAAAAAAAGGCTGAGACCTGTTTGCGGACGTTATTCGGGCGTTTTCCTGGATGTTATATTTGACCATTTCCTCGCTGTTGAGTGGAAGCGTTACTCTTCTGACAATCTGGAGCGGTTTTGCAACAGGTGCTATCTGACGTTGATGCTCTACTGGTTCCGGTTGCCGGCTGAAGTGAAGGACTTTCTGCCGTTCATTGTCTTCAGAAGAAGGCTTACAAAGTATCTGACTTTGGACGGAGTGCAGGAGTCTTTTGAAATAATGAGCAGGCACACGTCGCTGCCTGAATGCGCGGCGGAAACTGTGAGTCTCGTAAGGGATAATTATGAAGCGTTTAGAAATGATTTTAATCTGTTCTTCCCTGAAATGATAGATTTTGTTGAGGGTATAAGGGCGGATGTTTAGTTTAGTGAATCATGATAAAATTAGATAAATTCACATTGGATAACGGGCTTAGGGTCGTGCATCATTATGACGCTTCGACACCTATGGTGCAGGTTAATCTTATGTACGACATAGGTTCAAAGGACGAAGAGCCTGAACAGACCGGAATGGCTCATCTGTTTGAGCATCTGATGTTTGAAGGTTCTGAAAATGTCAGTTCTTATGACGAGCCTATGCAGAAGGCTGGCGGTGACAATAACGCATGGACTAGCAAGGATGTGACTAACTACTATTTCTCTATTCCGCGCGAAAATTTGGAGGTGGGGCTTTGGCTGGAGTCCGACAGAATGCTTGCGTTGGATTTTAACCAGAAGAGTTTGGACGTTCAGAAAAATGTGGTTTGCGAAGAGTTTAAACAGCGGAATCTGAATCAGCCCTACGGCGATGTGCCGCATCTCATAAGCTCGCTGGCTTTCAAAAAGCATCCGTACGGCTGGCCTACGATAGGACGGGAGCTTTCGCATATAGAAAGTGTGTCGCTCGATGACGTGCGGGATTTCTTTTTTTCGCATTATGCTCCTAATAATGCAGTGCTTGCGGTGGCTGGAAATGTGACGCTTGACGATTTGAAGTCGCTTGTTGGTAAATGGTTCGGCTCTATTCCTGAAAGGAAACTGAAGCCGAGGGCTTTGCAGCCGGAACCAAAACAGGCTGAACCGCGCTTTTTAGAGGTGTTTAGAGATGTGCCGGTTGATGTGGTTTATAAGGTTTATCATACGGAAGGTCGAAGGGACAGAGGATATTTTGTCTCTGATTTGACTTCTGATATTTTGGCTAACGGCCGTTCTGCAAGGCTTTACCAACGGCTGATTGTGGAGAGCCAGAAGTTTTTGGAGGTTAACGCTTATATATCCGGTGATGTTGAGTCTGGTCTGTTTTATGTTGTCGGGAAGCCTAACGAGGGAGTTTCGCTGGAAGAGGCGGACAGCCTGCTGACTGCTGAATTGGAGAAACTTAAACAAGAAAGGGTAGAGGAGAGCGAATTGGAAAAGGTGAAAAACAAATTTGAGTCTATGCACCTTCTTACAGAGATGTCTTTGGCTAACAAGGCAAACAACATGGCTTATTTTGAAATTCTTGGCGATGCGGAAAATATGAACCGTGAAATAGAAAATTACCGATCTGTTTCGGCGGAGGAGGTTTGTCTTTTTGCGAACGAAGTCTTTGTTCCGGAAAACTGCTCAACTTTGTATTACAGACGGAAAAAGAGTGATTGAGATGTGACAATGTGATTTTGAAGAACTTTATATATAAGTAAGAGAAGAGCGGACGCAATCTGGCTCTTCTTTTTGTTTAGGGTGTTTGATGTTAGCGACAAAAAAAGGGTTGCGGAAAGCAACCCTTTGATATGATAGTGCTAAAAAAATTATTCAGCAACAACTTCGAAAGCGATTTCTGCAGAAACTTCTTTGTGAAGTTTAACAATAGCAGTGTAGTTGCCCAATTCCTTAACAGCGTTCTTGATAACGATAGTCTTTCTGTCGATATCGAATCCCTTCTTAGCCAACTCTTCAGCAATCTGAATGTTATTTACAGAACCGAAGATTGTGCCAGTGGAACTAGCCTTAGCTCCGATAGTAAGAGACACACCGTTAAGCTTTTCAGCCAATGCAGCAGCTTCAGCCTTGATCTTAGCAAGTTTGTGAGCACGCTGCTTCAAGTTTTCTGCCAAAACTTTCTTTGCAGAAGGAGTAGCCAAGATGGCCTTTCCCTGAGGAATAAGGAAGTTGCGTCCGTAACCGTCTTTTACAGTCACCACGTCATCTTTATATCCCAAGTTGTTTACGTCTTCTAAAAGTATGATTTCCATATATAATCCTCCTTCTTATTATTTCATCAAATCGGTTACGTAAGGGAGCAACGCAATGTGGCGAGCTCTTTTAACAGCCTGTGCGATTTTGCGCTGGAATTTCAAAGAAGTACCAGTGATACGACGAGGAAGAATCTTTCCCTGTTCGTTCAAGAATTTCTTCAAGAATTCTGGATCTTTGTAATCGATATACTTGATACCGCTCTTTTTGAAACGGCAATATTTCTTCTTCTTAACTTCTACTGATGGAGGAGTTAAATATCTGATTTCTGATGAATTCTGTGCAGCCATTTTTATTCTCCTTTAGCCTCTTTAGATTTAACATTTCTTCTTTTTGCAGCATATTCCGCAGCATACTTGTCCAACTTAGTTGTCAAGAAACGGATAACCTTTTCGTCGCGACGGAACTGAAGTTCCAACTTTGCAACTGCTGTAGGCTCTGCATCGAACTCGATAAGACAATAGAAACCTGTTGATTTCTTGTCGATAGGGTAAGCAAGCTTACGCAATCCCCAACACTCTTCGTTGACGATTGTTGCGTTCTCATCAAGAAGGATTCCTTTGAATCTTTCTACCGCTTCCTTCATCTGAACATCAGATAAAACGGGAGTTAGAATGAAAACGGTTTCATAATGATTTAACATAAACCTTTTTTATTTAATTTGTTATTAATCACCCACTCTCTGAAATGGGCGTGCAAATGTACATATAAATTTTGAATTGCGCAAATGGAAACGCTTTTTTTGAGCGTTTTTCAAAAAAAACGTCAGATGCCTTCGAGTATGGGGACATTCCTCTTTATGCTTTGCTCAAGCGATATCAGAGTCTCTGTCGAAGAGACGCCGTTTATGCTTTGTATCTTGCCGTTGAGCAGCTGCATCAGGTGTTCGTTGTCTCTTGCGTACAGCTTGACCATCATGGTGTACGGGCCAGTCGTGAAATTGCACTCCACAACTTCCGGAATTTTGTCCAGCTCAAGCACAACGTCAGAGTACATGGAGCCTTTTTCCAGCTTTATCCCTATGTATGTGCATGTTTGGTAGCCAAGTGTCTTTGCGTTAACGTTATAGCCCGACCCTACAATCACGCCCATGTCTATCAGGTGCTGGACGCGCTGGTGGATTGCGGCTCTTGACACTTCGCACTCTTCTGCTACATCTTTAAATGGTATCCTTGCATTTTTTGTTATAATGTCAAGGATACGTCTGTCTAAATTATCTATTTTTTCCACTTTCGCCGTTTTTGCGTTTCAAAAAGTAAGCAAAAGTAATCATTTCTGTTGATTTTTTATGCTTTTTGTGAAAAAAAGTTTGTTTTAAATGTGAAAATAATACGTTTTGATAATAAGGGGCTTTCTATAACTTGCCATTGATTATCAGTGAGATTTGATGGATAATGATTCATTTCTTTATTTTTTTTGTTTTCTTAAAATTGTAAAAAATATTTACTTATTAAACTGATAATCAATATTTAAGTGTGATTTTGAAGTTTTTTTAGGCCTCTCAAATTAGTTTTGAATTTTATATATTTTCAGCAGACGCGAATCATCAATCCCACCAAAAATTCCAGATCTTTCTATCTTTTATATCTTCCCCTATACTGGCAAAATTAACATATACCTGCTCAAAGCATTCTCCACAGTAAGCATACACTTCTATGGCTGTTTTCTTTGGATCGTCAACAGGACGAGGAAGTAAATAATCTACACATTCATAAGTAATAGCTGCAGGTATAGCTCCATAAGTTTCATACCAATATTTGGCGACAGCCATGTGTTCTTCGGGCGAAGGACATGCATTCCAACTGCCATATGGTAGGTATGCCCATATCTTCCATGGTTCTGTGACAGGAACCTTTACCATAACAATATTATAGATACCAGAAGTTAGACTTAAGTAATCTTCTTCATATTCTTCTTCATATTCTTCATTTCTCTTTTCAACCTGACCATTCATAAATGAGTCCCATTTGCCAGGAATTTTTTTGATGTCATTTTCTAATTGATATTCTAGAAATGCCCGACCATCAGCAACATCCGACGACAATAATTTATTTCGATAAATCTCCATTGTTGTCCTGAGTTCTTCATCTGTTTTCGCGGATGATGCATCAGCTTCGAGTTTCATCGAATCAATCACACTTTCTTCGTCATGAATGAAAACAGGAGTGAAACCTTCTCGTTTCCCTTGTTCAAGATAAAAGTAGTATTTATCAAGGATTTCTTGACTAGAAAGATCGCTTCCAATTTTAGCAATCATAACACACTCACAACCAGTTAAGCACTCCAGATATTCAATAGAATATTTGTCCTCTTCCTCATTTCCTTGATATGCTGTATCATCACTAAGCTCCTCATCTTCAGAATCAGACACACTCCCGTTTTCAGTAGTAAGTTTCAAATTTTCAGGTGCTGAATATTTCACATCAACATCCCCCCTGTTTACAGGACCACTCATTTCATGATTCCAGTTGTCGGAATCAGAATGATCTTTCTTCTTGAAAAACTTAGATTTTGCCAAAATAAGCAAAACCACAATGATAAAGATTATTACTTTCATAAATTTTTTTTGAATGTATAGTCAACTAGCAAGTGCGAATTTATAAAAAAATGTTTAAAGAACTCTTCTATAGGAGTGGAAAAATTCAATTTTTCTCTCGGTCCTAAATTAACGTATGATTTTTTTTGCAAATGAGGTGTGAAAATGTGGGTCTCGCTAATATCGGGTGGAGTGGAATTTGAGATGGTAGCGCTGGTCTGTTTTGCAATTTCAAAAGCCTTATTTTTAATCGTTGTCACACTGTTTGAGTGAAAAAGTCAAAAGGTGATTTTGCAGAGGCCTTTTTGCATTAGCATTTGATTTTTTTTGAATTATGCTTTGGAAAAATCTTAGGCACTGCCTTTTAGACGAGTTACAGTACGTTTCTTAATCCCGAGACTGTGTCCTGGATTACTCTCGCAGTTTTAGGTGTTGTCTTTCAGGCAGGAAAGAAGAGAAGGCCGTAACGGATTTGTCAGGCCTTTTCTTCGTCTTTTTCTACCATGGCTTCAAACTCTTTCCACAGATTGTCGTTTGGCACAGGCGCCACAACTTTGATAAGCTCTTTGGAGACCGGGTGCACAAACTCTATGCTCCGGGCGTGCAGACTGATGCCGCCGTCGCTGTTGGAGCGCGGAAAGCCGTATTTGAGGTCGCCTTTGATAGGGCAGCCAATCTTGGCAAGCTGGCACCTTATCTGATGATGACGGCCGGTTTTTAGGTCAACCTCCAGCAGATAGTAATTGTCAGACTTGGCTATCAGTTTAAAGTCCAAGACGGCACGCTTTGCGCCTGTCTCGTTTTTGTCGTGGGCATACGATTTGTTCTGCTGTTCGTTTCGTGTGAGGTAGTGAGTTAGCGTCATCTCCTCTTCTGGCGGCAAGTTCTTGACTATGGCCCAGTAACGTTTTTTCAGGTCGTGAACGCGGAACTTCTCGTTCATGCGAGCCAGAGCCTTCGATGTTTTCGCAAACACGACAACGCCGCTTGTTGGCCTGTCCAGCCTGTGGGTTATTCCGCAGAAAACATTGCCGGGCTTGTTGTATTTCTCTTTCAGATACTCTTTGATGATTTCGGACAGGGGCTTGTCGCCGGTTTTGTCAAAATGCACAATCTCAGAGCATGTTTTGTTCACTATTATAAGATGATTGTCTTCGTGTAAAACCTCCATAAGAAATAAAAAAAGATGATTAGAAGACGAGGGTACAGGCAGTTTTGCCGTCCCTCGTGCATGTGTTGAATCAGCCTCTCTGTCTGATGGTTTCGTATATCAGAACTCCGGCGGCCACGGAAACGTTTAGCGAAGATATGTTTCCGTTAATCGGAATCTTCACCATTTCGTCGCACTGTCTCAAAATTTCAGGAGAGACGCCGGTGTCTTCGGCTCCCATCACTACCGCCACGGGGTCGGCAAGGCACGCGTCTGTATAAAGCTTGTTGCCTTTCTCTGTTGCGGCAACTATCTTCACTCCGCTGTTTTTCAGGAATTTGACAGTGTCTAACAGACTTTTCTCTTTGCATACGGGAATGTTGTGCAAAGCTCCTGCCGAGGTCTTTATGGCGTCTGCGTTTACCAGCGCTCCGCCTCTGCTCGGAATAACGATAGCGTCAACGCCGGCGCATTCGCAAGTTCTGGCAATGGCTCCGAAGTTGCGAACGTCCGTCACACCGTCAAGAATGACGATGAACGGATTTTTGCCCTGCTCAAAAAGAAACGGCACAATGTCTTCGGTCTTCTGATAGACAGTCTGGCTGACAAACGCAATTGCGCCTTGGTGGTTTTTGCGAGTGTAGCGGTTTATGCGTTCCACCGGAACACGCTGCAGCTGGATCTGAGGCTTCTCCTTAAGCGCGGCGAACAGCTCTCTGGACAGCTCGCTCTGCAGGTCTTTTTTGATTATTACCTTGTCTATCTCTTTTCCAGCCTGAATAGCTTCTATAATGGCACGTATGCCAAATATCATTTCGTTTTCCTTCATATTTAAATTCTTCTTTATTATCTAAGTTAAAGGCAACCTATTGCCATTTAGGTGAAGTCACATATTTGCGATTTCAGATTTCAGAGATTCCAGCTCTTCGGACTGTTCTTCCCAAAGAGCCATCTTTTCTTTGAGCGAATTTTTAGTGTTTTCGTATTCGGTCAGAAGCTCGTTGTAATTGTCTGTGCTGGAAAGTTTCTCCTCGATTTCCGAGATTTTGCTTTCTAATTGCAGTATCTCATTTTCAAGAGATTCTACAGAACGTTCTATCTTGCGAATCTTTTTATTAAGCTCCTTTCTGTCTTCGTAAGACTGTTTGTTTTCAGATGCTGTTTTAGCCTTTTCTGGTGAGTCGCTTTTTTTAGTCTGCGACATTTCAAGCTCATTGAGCGACTCCATTTTCTTAGTTTGCAGGAAGTCGTATATGCCGCCTATGTGCTCAATAACCTTGTGGTTTGCAAATTCGTAAGTCTTTTCAACAAGCCCGTCGAGAAACTCACGGTCGTGCGACACAACCACAACAGTTCCGTCAAACGCCTTGATGGCTTCTTTCAGCACATCTTTGGTACGCAAGTCGAGGTGGTTTGTCGGTTCGTCCAGCACAAGGAAGTTGACTGGCTCCAGCAGAAGCTTTATCATCGCAAGCCTGGTTCTCTCGCCGCCGGAAAGCACCTTGACTTTTTTGTCAGACGCTTCGCCGCCAAACATGAAAGCGCCAAGTATGTCTCTGATTTTGGTGCGGATGTCTCCTGTCGCCACGTAATCTATCGTTTCAAAAACCGTAAGGTTTTCGTCGAGCAAGGAGGCCTGGTTTTGAGCAAAGTAGCCGATTTTCACAAGATGTCCCAACTTCAAGTCGCCGGAGTATTCCACCTGGTCCATTATGCACTTCACGAGCGTAGATTTGCCTTCGCCGTTTTTTCCTACAAACGCGACCTTTTCGCCGCGCTTCACGCAGATGTCGATGTTGTCCAGAACAACTTTTTCGCCGTATTTCTTTGTCAGTCCGTTGGCCTCGAAAGTGACGCTTCCGGAGTGAGGGGCAGGCGGGAACTTCAGGTTAAGCGAAGAGTTGTCTTCTTCGTCAACCTCAATTCTCTCTATTTTGTCAAGCTGTTTGATGCGCGACTGCACCTGCACAGCCTTTGTAGCCTTGTATCTGAACCTTTCTATAAACTCTTCAGTGCTTTGTATCTGTTTCTGCTGATTTTCAAAGGCTCTCAGCTGCTGTTCTCTGCGTTCCTTGCGCAGTTTGACGTATTCGGAATACGGCACTTTGTAGTCATATATCTTGCCGAGCGATATTTCTATGGTTCTGTTGGTTACGGCATCGATGAAAGCTCTGTCGTGAGACACAAGAATGACCGCTCCGCCGCTTGATTTCAGAAAGTTCTCAAGCCATTGGATTGATTCGATGTCCAGATGGTTCGTCGGCTCGTCGAGCAGCAGCACGTCCGGCTTTTTCAGCAGGATTTTCGCAAGCTCTATTCGCATTCTCCAGCCGCCGCTAAATTCGCTGGTCTGCCTGTCAAAGTCAGACCGTTCGAAGCCAAGGCCAACAAGCGTCTTTTCTATATCGCCGCGGAAATTGTTCACCCCCATAACATCAAGCTGTTCGTTTGAGTGAGTCAGTTTGTCTATTAAGCTATGGTAGCTGTCAGATTCGTAGTCAGTCCTCTCTGCAAGTTCGTTTGTCATGCGCAGAATCTCCTCTTGCAGCCTGAATATATGCCCGAAGGCTTTTTCAGCCTCTTCCATAACAGTAGCTCCGTCGTTATGAATCATGTGCTGCGGCAGATAGCCGATTGTAACGTCTTTGGGTACAGACAGACCGCCTTTTGACGGACTTTGCAGTCCTGCGAAAATTTTTAGCATGGTCGATTTGCCGGCTCCGTTTTTGCCCACAAGCGCGATTTTGTCGCGTTGGTTCACAACAAACGAAATTTCGTCTAAAAGCGTGAATCCGCCAAATTCGACGGATAACTGATCTACAGAAATCATTAACAGAATTACATTAAGTTATAAATGAGCAAAGTTGCGGATGGCGCCGCGCGAATATTCACGTGCGCTCCGCAGCGCAAAGATAAGGATTTTACCGAAGCAAAACCAAATTAGGGAGGCAATTCGTCAGATTGGAGGCTAAAAATCACACGCCTTTCCCTTTGACAATTGTCAGTACTGTGTATATGAGAATTTTCAAATCTATTTTTAGAGAGATGTTTTCTAAATATATGATGTCGAACTTCAGCCTCTCGATCATTTTGTCAACAGTGTCAGCATATCCGTACATCACCATGCCCCACGAGGTTATGCCCGGCTTGACTTTGTGCACAAGACTGTAGTACGGCGCTTTTTCAATGATTTTGTCGATGAAGAATTTCTGTTCCGGGCGAGGGCCTACAAGCGACATGTCTCCTTTTAGCACATTGAGAAACTGCGGAAGCTCGTCCAGCCTGTATTTTCTCATGATTTTGCCGAATGGCGTTATTCGCGAGTCGTTCTCGGAAGCCAGTTTAGGCGCTCCCGTTTCGGAACTGACATACATTGTCCTGAATTTTATTATGTTGAATGGTTTGCCGTGAAGCCCGATGCGCTCCTGTTTGTAAAATATAGGTCCGTCAGACGAACGTTTTACGCGCAAGGCGAGATAGAGCATCAGCGGCCATCCGACGATGAAAAACAGAGCCGAGCAAAATATGTCGCCAAGCCTTTTGCAATTTTGCTGCCAGTACGGCATCTTGTTTGCCAGCACGTTCACCAAAGGGGCTGCGTATATATTAGACAATGTGATGCCGCCCACAAGATAGTCGTACAGCTGAGGCGTGAACTTTATGTTTATGTTGTATTTGTACAGATTGTTGATGATTTTGAAGAGGCTCTTTTCGTCGTCGCTGTCTATGGCTACAATGACCTCTTCGATATTGTTGCTTTTGATGATGAGGTCAATCTTGGACATGTCGCCCAGAATCAAATTTGCCTCTGCCGCAGGGTTCGCCTCGTCCGGCAAAGAGACAAAGCCTATTATTTTGTGGCCGGTTGACCTTTTGAGGCTTTGAAGCTGGTTGTATATGTTAAGCGCGTTGCTTTCTGTGCCTATGATTATTGTGTTGAAGCCTATTGTTCTGTTGTGCACATTGTAGGTTACGGTAGATGTTATGGCGTACCTTGCTATATAGATTACGAGAAACGTGATCAGAAACAGCACAACGAACGATTTGTAGTAGTCGTAGTAAGAGACGACAGGGTCGTTCAGCAGAAGCACGAAGAACAGAATCACCGAACCGCAGAATGTGCAGGATAAAGTCTGCAGAAACTCAGTGAGGCGGGAACGGTTGAACGGCTCGTTGTAATATCCTGATATCCAGAATATAGAGAACCAAAAGACCGGTATGCCCACGAGCAGCTTCTCAAAATTATAGATAGGCGAAAATAACTGAATCTCTTGTATGAAACTGGATTCAATCTCTAATCGTCTGAACACAAAAAAGAGAAACCAAGCAAAGAGCGAGGCCACTATATCAACAATTATGTATTGCGCGGTCAGTCGGCTTTTTCTGTTTTTCAGCATATTCTTATCAACGCAGATGAGTCAGTTTTAGTGTGAAGCGCTTAGCCTCTGATTAATTTGAACAGACCGCCTTGCCCTAATTTTATGATCTTTGAAGGTTCGCTGCCTTTTGTGTCGTCTTGTCTGTACTTGACAATGTAGTCGGCTTTGCTTTTGATTTCGTCGCTGATTTCTGCAAATGTCTTGGCCGACGGTTCGCCTGAAATGTTAGCGGAAGTAGAGACAATCGGAATTCTGAACCTTTCGCAAAGTGTTTTTGAGAAAGGCTCGTTTGTGACACGTATGCCAACGCTGCCGTCTTCGGCAATAAGGCTCTTTGCGATGTTTTTCGCTCCGGGATATATTATGGTGAGCGGAGAGTCGCTCATCTCTATAAGGTCCCAAGCTATGTCCGGCATCTCAGAAACAAGGTTCTGTATCTTGCCAGGCATGTCTGTGAGCAGCAGCAAAGCCTTGGAATCTTCTCTGCGTTTGATTTCGTAAATTTTTTTGACCGCCTCTTCGTTGGTCGCGTCGCAGCCAAGCCCCCATATCGTGTCGGTAGGATATAAGATGATCCCGCCAGATTTAAGCGTTTTAAGCGCGTTTTGCAAATCTTCCTTAAAATCAGTCATGTATAAATTTCTTTTTGAATTACTTTCTGAACTCTTTTTTCAGCGGAGCCAAAAGCGCCTCCAGCCCGTTAAGCTGAATTTCGAACTGAAGAGCCATTAGCTCTCCAAGTTTGCCTTTCGGAAACCCTTTGTCTTTGTACCACACAAGGTAATACTCAGGCAGGTCTGTTACGTAACAGCCCTTGTATTTGCCATACGGCATCTTCGCTTTTACAAGTTCAATCAAACTGTTTGAGTCCATTTCGTTTTCTGTTTCGGACACGTCTGTTAAAAGATTGTCCTTACGATTCTTGCAAAGATAGTGCCGTTTTTTATTTTTTTTACATTTTTGAGGAAATAAGTGTCCGTTTTTTACGTTTTTTAAAAAAAAGAAAAAAAATAGTTGGGTAAATTATTTCTGTCAAAGTTTTTTACTAAATTTGAGCCTTTGAAGTTCGCGGCTTTCACAAAGTGATTAGGCGGACTGGTAAAAGATGTAAAAGAGATGAGGTTTATATTATCAGTAATACTTTTCATGTCGTTAAGGCTGGCTTTATGGGCGGGGCCTGGTGACCGCGGTTATGAGTTTCTTTCTCTTCCGGTTTCTTCAAGAGTTTCGGCTCTTGGAGGCGCAAATGTCTCTGTTCAGAATAACGATTTGAACATGGTGTCTCAGAATCCGTCTATGCTTAGCGGTGAGTTGAACAGGGCTTTGGCTGTAAACTATTTTAACCATATAGCAGGTGTAAACTATGGTAATGTGGCTTATTCTCAAAGCATAGACAGCGTCAGCTTTTGGGCGGGCTGTGTCTCTTATCTGAATTACGGAACTTTTGAAGGATATTCGGAGCTCGTGTTGGCATCCGTCATTTTAATTTTTTGCTCCTCAATTGCCGAATCCGCTTCATTCCGTTTTATCGCTTCTGCACAATCTGAAGCCCCCGTGTTACTCACCAAATCGTTTTTTTCGTATTTTTTACTATTTATGCTCTGCTTTGGAGCAATACTTCTGCTTCGCATTTTTTCATCTGCAATATTGCAAATGCTTATAATAATATAACCTCACACCCAGAAAGGCAAAAAGATGTCTGAAAAACGCAAGAAAAAATTCAAATTATTCGATCTGAACAGAGACGGTCCAGGTGTTTCGAAGGATGAAGGTCCGCTTGTTCCCAATTTAAAAAACATGCCTAAATATTACCTGAGGCATTTTTCAAAGGTACTTTCGGTAAATTTTCCGATGCTCCCCTTGTGGATCATCCCTCTCGTCGCGCTGTATTTATATATAACAGCTCCCACCACACCATCACAAGCAAATCCTGCCTTTAGCACTTTGCTCGGCAGCTATATGCTTTCGGGAGACACAACGCTCTCCTCGCTTTTTGGTGTATTCGGTCTGCAAATAAATCTTCCTGTTTTCACCCCTGCAAGAATTTGGGGATACATTGGATTAGCGGTCTTGTTTGTTTTGCTTTGGGGCTTTATCAACGTTGGGTCGACTTATTGCGCCCGAAGCATGCTTCGCGGCGAGCCCGTGTTTGTTTGGAGTGATTTTCTCTATTCCGCAAGAAGAAATTTCAAGCAAGCGCTTTTGATCGGAGCCACAGACTTACTCTTTGTTTTTATGCTCGTGTTCGATTTCGTTTATTTTTCGCGAATAGGCGGATCGTTTATGCTTGACGTTTGCTTCTTCGGAATCTGTGCACTTATCATCCTGTATCTTCTTATGCGTCCGTATATTTATCTTATGATAATTACGTTTGATATGAAATTCAAGAAGATACTGAAAAATGCGTTGATATTCTCCATACTCGGAATAGGCAGAAATCTTATGGGATTCCTCGGCATTGCGGTGCTCGTTGTCATCAACGTCGCGCTTATAATAGCGCTTTGGCCGCTCGGAATCGTTATTCCGTTGATTCTCCCGCTGTTCTACTTGTTGCCAAGTATTAAGCTATTTTCTGTCTATGGCGCATACCCCATTATTGAAAAATATATGATAGAGCCCGTCCTCGTTGAAAATGAGGAGGACGAGCCTTCCGATGAGGATGAAGGTGCAGATGACGAGGAGGAATAATTTTCTGTAATGTATTATTTCAAAAAGGCGACAACACCCTGCAAAGGGTGTTGTTTTTATATTATATTTCTCTACGAGGCTTTCGG
>CALGHE010000098.1 GCA_937915765.1 uncultured Bacteroidales bacterium
CTTGCCGCAGTGTTCATCATTGTTCAGATTATACAAGACGGCTACCTTGTGCCAAAAATCATGGGCAAAACCACCGGGCTGAACCCTGCGTTCATACTTCTCTCCTTGTCAATCTGGGGATATGTTCTCGGTGTGTTAGGCATGATCATAGCCCTGCCGGCAACCACGCTGATAATATCGTACTACAAACGGTTCGTGCTTTCAGAACAGGAAGTAATAAACGACAACACAACAAGTTACACATAAACGCCAAAGATGAAACAGATAAAAGACAGATTCAGGCAATTAGAAGACATTTACCCGAAGAACGAGGCAAGCTCAATCTTCTACATCTGCATGACGACCCTGCTTGGCTGCACAAAAGCGGAACTGCTCTGCATGAGAGATATAACCCTGAGCGAAGAGCAGAGCTGCAGGCTTGACCAAATGCTGAAGCGGCTAATGAATCACGAGCCTATACAGCACATAACGGGGCAGAGCGAATTTTACGGAAGCCACTTCTGCGTAACCAAAGACACGCTCATACCACGCCCGGAAACAGAAGAGCTTGCAGACTGGATAATAACAGACTGGAGCGGCAAAGAGTGCTCGGCGCTCGACATAGGCACCGGGAGCGGATGCATAGCCATCACCTTAGCCAAAAACATGAAAAAGGCCGAGGTGACCGCCATAGACATATCAGAAGAGGCACTTATTGTTGCGAAAGAAAACGCCAAGGCCAACAGCTGCCACATAAACTTTGCGCAACTCGACATACTCGACCGCCAGAAGCGAGACGAGGCAGGCGCATTTGACATCATAGTGAGCAATCCGCCATACATCAGAGAAGCGGAAAAAGAGGATATGCAGCGAAACGTGCTGGACTACGAACCCGCCACCGCCCTCTTTGTTCCAGACAACGACCCGCTACTGTTTTACAGAGAGATAGCGGAGTTTGGAAAGACACATCTGAAAAACAACGGCAAACTTTACTTTGAGATAAACCAAGCCTTTGGTAATGAGACGGTTGATTTGCTGTCTAACTTAGGCTACAAAGAGATAATCCTGCGCAAAGACATGTTTGGCAAAGACCGGATGATACGCGCCACGCACAAATAAAAACTAAAGAGATGGCAAAACAGATTACAGCAGAAGAGGCAAAGGCCAAAGCCGCCGGAATGTGCTCATTAGCAGAGAAATGCGTACATGACATAAGCGAAAAGCTGAAGAAATGGAACATAAGCGAAGAGGAGTCCGGACATATAATCAGCTTCCTTTTAAAGGAAAAGTTCATAGACGAAAAACGGTATGCACGCTTTTTTGTTCAGGACAAACACAAATTCGCCAAGTGGGGCAAGACTAAGATAGCCTTCGCGCTCAAGAACAAAGGAATTGCCCAGAGCGACATAAACGAAGCGCTCAGCCAGATAGAGGACGACAACTATCAGGAGCAAATAGAGGCCCTGCTGCAAAACAAGCTCAAGACCATAAAGTACAAAGACAAGTACGACGCAAGAGCCAAGCTCTTCCGCTTCGGCGCGAGCCGAGGTTTCGAGCCTAACATTCTGACTAAAGTCATAGAGAAGATAGAGATATAAAAAGGGGAGCTGCAGCGCTCCCCTCCAAGTCTCCTTAGAACTCCAGTTTAAACTCGTTCTTTCTCTTCATCTCATTATACCTTTCCAAGTTGAACTTGTATAATTTAGGCGGACGACGCTTTGCATTTTCACACTTCTCGTCGAGCTGAATCAGCACGCCCGTCGCAAACATCTTCTTCTGGAAATTACGCCGGTCAAAGTTCACGCCGAGGATAACCTCATAAAGCCTTTGCAGCTGAGGCATAGTGAACTTTTCATCCAGCAGTTCAAAACCAATCGGTTCAAAATGAATCTTATGCTTCAGGAAAGTGGTTGCGTCCCTAAGAATTCTGTCGTGGTCAAAAGCAAGTCTCGGCACACTATCCAAAGAGAACCATTGCGCCCTCGCCGCATCGTCGCCGCCAACGACCTCCTCTATCTTCACCAGAGCGGAGAAAGCCACAGTAATGACACGGTCGCGCGGGTCTCTGTCAACATCAGAATAGGTTCTCATCTGCTCTATATACTTAGGGTTCAGCCCCGTCTCTTCCTGCAGTTCGCGCAAGGCGCAATCCTCCACAGTCTCGTCCATCCTCACAAAACCGCCGGGGAAAGCCCACTGTCCCTTAAAAGGCTCCAAGCCGCGTTCAATCAGCAGCACCTTCAATTCAAAGCCATCAAAGCCGAAAATAACGCAGTCGGTCGTCACTGCCGGCCGCGGATATTTATAAGAAAAAACTTGTTCTGTCATAACTTTAAACTTCGAGCCGCCAAATTACACATAAAGCCGTAAACTACCAAACATTGCGCAAAAAAAGACGCAATGAATTTTCGTCAGCCACCCCAAAAGCCAACCATCCGCATAGGGCGCCCCCTGTAAATTACGATAGTCACGGTAAAATATCGAAAAGCCCCGTCTATCACAACAAGAAAAGCCCCGGCAAAAGCCGAGGCCTCCATCAACTGTTTCGATAACCATTGGGGAACACATATAAACTATAAAAGACAACATCTGCGAATTTTCACAAACTTCAGCCAGTCCGCAGAAGTTGCCGATCTGTCTGCAAATTACTCCCCGAATTCAGAAACAAGCTTTGTTTTATACGATGAAATGGCATCTTTCAGCGGTTTGTTCACATCATAACTTGCATCATCAACCGCATTGTCAAAAGACCATGTGAAATCGCCTCCGTTCATACGTCCCGACTCCTTTTTCACAATCTCCGCAACATCTTCGGCAGGGTCCGGAGAGCAGCTGTACATCAAAGACGAGTTAGTGTCAAAATTATCATAAACCGAGCCGCCCTTCAGCGCCTTGAAAGAAGACGGCACCTTTTCGTCCCTTGCCGAAGCCTCGTAAGCGTCAAAGTCTGTCGCATTATCCTTATGAGAGACAAAGCTGAATGTAGCAGGAGTTTCCGTGTAAAAATTATTGAAAGACTTGATAACACCGCCGTTCTCGCCAGAGAAAGTGCCCTCGCCCTTTGCGTCAGTGCCTTGTCCGGAAGACATCATCGGCTTGCTCACGTTACGGAAATAGTTAGCCTCCACAAACGCGCTGCCGCCGGTAGTCACGCCCACGCCATACTTAGAAACGCCGTCAAAATAGTTATTATAGACATGCACAGACATAGTTCGGATACGCGGGTGACGCGAATCAGAGTGGTCGAACCAGTTGTGATGATAAGAAATATAATTAGGACCTGTTTCAGACTTCATTCCACAAAGCGACATCTTTCCAGAGTCCCAGAAGTGGTTGTACGACAAAGTCATATACTGCGAATCGTTCTTCAAGTCCAATGAGCCGTCGCCCTTCGCCTGGTCCGAAGCAGAACCTGTAGCTCCATAGAAAAAGTCTATATGATGCACCCACACATGCTTGTTATTATCCTGAAAAGCGATACCATCATCACCGAACATCATCACCGCAAGATTGCGCACCTCGAAGTTGTAAGCGCGGATAGCCCGCACGCCAAAACCGTAGCAAGTAGCATCATTTCCCACACCCTCTACAGTGACGTTCTTGACCGGACGCGAGTCGTTAGACGCCTTCACAAGCAAGTTGTTAGAGTCGCCGGAGCCAGTCATTCCGTCTGCCGTAATCTGTCCAATCAGACGAATACATATCGGGCGAGTCTCGTAACCCTTCTGCAAAGCCGACAAAATAGCAGAAATACCTGTGCACGAGGTTGTTTTAGCAGCCGCAGTCTGCACATCAAGAGAAACTGTGGCCTTAGACTTTTCTGTGATGTAAAGCACAACTGCGCCATCTTTCAAAGTACCGTCGTTATTGTACGCCCCCACCCCTTCCGGGTTATTGAAATGCGCGAAACCGTCACGGTCATGAGCCTCAGCCTTGAACGACACCACAGTAGGCGAACCGCTTTCAGAGCCGGAAACGACAGGGACAATCTTCATGCTGTACAGACCAGCCGCAAGCCCGAGCACGTCCGCGCGAGCGTAAGAGCCGTAATTGCGGACAAGCATATCATCAACCTTCACATATTTAGAATCATCGTCCGAAGCCCCCTTGCAATACACGTTATACGACGTTGCGCCGTCCGCCAAAGCCCACTCAGCATAGCCAGACTCAAACCAGCCTCCATAATTCAAGACCTTAACCGAGCCGGTCACAATAGGACTCGGAGCCGGTTCCGGTTCTGGCTCAGGCTCAGGAGTCGGGTCAGGAATCACCTCTTCCGCCTTGTTTTCCACAAATACCACACTATCAACCTCAGTTGACAAATAAGACGCAACCTCTACGCCACCTTTATAAATCTTAATTCCGTTCTGAGCCCCAGCCACAAAAGCCGCAGCAAGAAACATACTAAATAAAAATCTCTTTTTCATATTTCGCAAATTTTAATTATCACAAATAAAAAAAATATAAACACCAGATTGTCAACGTTTTATAAATTTCAAAACCTTTCCGTCGAGCTGCAAGAAATAGACTCCGTTCGGCAAATCAGAGACATCCTTTACGAACACGCCATCATTCGCAACACCCTGGTTCACAACAGTTCCAGCCACATTAAAAATAGAGACTGTCGCCGATTCAGGCAAGCCCTTTACAAAAATTCTGTCGGTCACAGGATTAGGATAAGCGTACAGCTCCGTTTCAGCCTCAAAGGCCTCGTTTCCGGTCGCCTCTCCGCCATTCGGCTCAACAAAATAGATACGCTGGAAAGACGAAAAATCATACGAAACCGAACCGCCATCCTTAAATTCTGCAATCACCTCGTCGCCCACAAAAGAGATTTTACGAAGAGATTCCGTATCATACGAATCCAGATTGCTTGCCACAAACGTTCCAGCCTGCAAATTAAAGCAGGAGAACATTGCTATAAATATAAGTCCGTTTTTTCTCATGTCAGTAAAATATTAACCTTAAAAATCAAATAAAAATAAAATGCAAATCCGTTGTAGAATTTGACAAGCGCAAGATTCAACTTTTTCTGAAAAAAAGCGTAAAAATACGTCCCAATAAAGAGCGAAAGAAACGGACAACAAGAATGGCAAACGTAACAATCATAGGCGACAAAAATAACTCCGTTTCACATAATAAACAAGAAATCAATTCGTTATCATAGATAAATAGCAAAGCGTTACGTTACGTTGTCTGTTTTCAAAAAAGCAAAAAAAGCGATATTTTTGCACTGAACCATTAAAGTTCGCAATGCAAAATAAACACTAAAATTTAACGGTTTTGGCATGATTTTTGCTTTATTTTGAGCGTTAGAGAATAAAATTTACAATAGATAAAAGAAAAATGAAGTTATCGATGTTTCTGAAAAAAATCGAAGCCGCAAGAGCTATACTTGCGGCGTTAATGCTGTGCGCCGGGGCGCAGGCTTGGGGGCAAACTTTATCGCCCAGCGAATCCTTCCAAATCAATGGAGACTATATTTTTGTAGGGAATACAAACACCGTCCTAAAAGGTTATGCAGAAAAAGGTGACGGTGCCGATGTTTCCGCCGACCTCAACAACAAAAACAACTCCCTCTCGCCAAAAGAAAAGGAAGATATCGAGAAAGGCGATGTGGTTTATGCGATAATGGACTCTGATGAAAATAACGCACTAATATTTAACAGCAGTTCTGCCGAGTTCAGTTTCGGAGACAATAGTGCAAAATGCGAATCAGACAATATTTTGTACGCTATTTTGACTTGGTCAGGCAAAAGTTTCAACATAACAGACTCCAGAAAAAATGTAATTCTATGGAAAGTAAACGACGGCAGTGATTATACAGAACTCACAGCCGACAGAGTTGAAAACGTAAACGACAACTTTAGCGACTTTGCAAATGGTGGCGGGTTGTACACGTGCTACAAAGATATAACCCAAGAACTGCAAGACAAGAACATCTTCAAATGGAACATTCCTGTTGTTTTTCAAGTGGCAAATATTGAGACAGAACTCGAAGATAACAACTACGCAGGTGCTAAGTTCTCTGGCTGGAACTTGATAATAGTCTATAGACAAGCACAAAAAACACGCGTACAAATAGACATTTATAACGAACCCATCTTCGGATTTGCAGGCTCTGTTGGAAACAACGGTAATCCCCTTTCCATCAACTACAGAATGTCTAATGGATATTCAGGAGCTGGCGACTTTCGATTCTCCACCGCAGCAGCCAGCTCTTTCAGAAGAATGGTACAAGTTACAGCCATAGATGGGGCTGCACACAGCTTTTTGTTTGACGGAGGCGGAGCAAACGTCGAATCCAACGTCATTCCTGGCGACCCTTTCGACAACTCTATCTCTCTTGCAGAAGCTGAAAAAAACAATAACAAAAGTTACACCAGAGGATACGATTTGCACACGTTCAACATCGCAAACCCATACACAGAAAATGAGAATAAAGAAAGAACATACGATTACGTCAATAAAGGCGCAGAGAGCATTAACGTATCGATATCTGGAGCAAACGAGCACCACTACATCACAAACTCTGTGATTGCTTCTGGATATCCCAAAAATCCTTCAATCGAGGCTGTGCAGACTGCAAAGCCAAATGGTTCATGCATCACTTACGGCCTGACAATCAGGACTGGCAAAAATGTAGAAGACCTTGACAGTTTCCGCATCAACATAAAATTGCCAGACTATACAACTTCTGTTTCTAATTTCACCATAACAGGAGGAACTTTGGTAAATTATTTAAAAGAAAATAGCAGTCAAAAAAACACAAAATTAGATATCAATGGAGATGCTGTTTCTAATCTGATTGACCCAAACGACACTACTGGCCTAAGTAACGCTTTAAACAAAAACATTAATACGGACGGAACTGGTTTTTTATCTATTCAATTCAAAGACGTCATTCCCGCCAGCATGGTCGACACCTCCATTTTTAATTTCGAATACATTGTTTGTGTTGACTCTGCTTATTACGCTCTCAAAAACTCTCTGACAGAGGGGAAAACCGACATAATTTCACAAACCGAGCTTGACGTAAGAGGCAAAGATTCTGGCAACAAAAGCCACGTTTACAGCAATCCCTATAGCGTATTTGACGAACAAGAACAAAAAGAAAAATGCAAAGGTTTTGGAAACTTCCCTGGAGGCGGCGGAGGCGCTGGTGGTGGCGGAGGCGCTGGTGGCGAAGGCGGCAGAAACGGACAGCCTACTCGTATTGAAATCAGCTGGGAAGTTGGATGCAACAACGTGCCGTCTGAAATCACTCTCGACGCTTGCGAAGGCTCTTGCATGGACACGTCCATCATAAAGGAAATAATCAAAAGAGACTACAATTACGACATAGACTCTGTTGCAAAAGCTGAAAAAAAGATGTGGATCAACGTAAAACGTGACAGCATCATCAATATTTGTCAGTTGAGAATAGGCGAACTATTGGAAGAGAGAAGGCCAGACTCTTTGTTTTCAGACACTTCCAACTGGTCCATCATGCACGATTTTTGGCACAGTATTTCTGATTTTAAAGATTTCGAAGCTTTTTCCTCAGGAAAACAGGAGAATTTGAGAAAGATTCTTATGGATACTTGCAATGTGCCAGAGACTCAGTTTAACAGCATAATAGAAAGAATCAAAAAAGTTTACGAGATTTCAGAAGACACAACTCATCTTGACCTAAAATTGAAGGTTGACTCAGTGAACTATCCACTTTGGAGAGAAGGCGACAAGGTTTGCATCCCTTCTGCCAGCGCAACTTACGAGATTGAGCTTGTCTCTCCTTATAAGTTTAACAACAATAATGGCTGCTCAGGCCCTATCAGAGTCATCGTAAACGAAGAGGAGGTTGAAATGCCTAGAATCTTCAAGGACGGCGAGGAAATTGCCTTTGGTGACACTGTGCAGTATTGCCTTGGCGACAATGTGGATCAGTTCGCCATCGTAAAGTCTAAGCATAATTATAGGATTTTCGGAGACACGGTTAGTTCCACTTCAAAAGAAAAAGGTGACACAATATTTTGGATTCCCAATATTTCAACTGCATCAGAGAAACTGGACTCATTCTTCTTCGTTCAAAGAAACAACGGAGAATGCGAAGGCGACTCTGCTAAATTCTACATTCAGGTGCTGAACGTGGAGGTGAAAGACGTGCCGGAAATCGCAAAAGCAGACACAGTTTGTCTTAGTCTCCAAGAAGGCACAACCATAGAAATCTCCATCTCCAACCCTGCCGTTATCGAAGAAAAGAGAAAAGAGGGACTTGACCTTCGCTGGGTTAAAATAGAAGACAAAGTAATTGTTGACACGTTGGCAGAAAATGTCAACTTTATCGAAGTTCCTATTGACTCCGCAGGTGTATTTACTTACGGCGTGCGCTATTTCTTCCAAGGTTGCGAAAGTGACATATCTGAATTTATACTGACCGTCGAAGACACTGCTCGCACTCTTATTGTTGACACGATTGACGTGTGCCAGTATTACAATCTTTCGTCCACCGAAATTATGGGCGTCATAAACACAGCAAAAGATAAGCTGAACGCAAAAGACTCGCTTATGTTCTTCAAACACGAAGGTGACGTTAAAATTTTCGACAATTACACCGAAGACAAGTCTATAGAATTGAAAGATGTTGTTTCTGAATTTAACTACAACATACCGGGCTTGAATACGTTTGTTGTCCGTCCAAAAACTATGCCGACAGGCTGTTTAGGTGCTCCGAGTGTCGTGGCTATTAACGTGATAGCTACAGACTCTACAGCTCCTACATTCAATCAAAAAGGCGATTCCATTTTGTACTGTCTTGGCGACGAAGCTGCAGAAAACATGAATTTGTTTGTTAACAAGACTCAGTCTCCAACAAATAAATTCCAATGGTTGTGGTACTCAGACACAACAAAGACTCATGCAGTAACAACTTTCCCTGCAAGCAACGTAAAGCTTGGCACAACTGTTACATCTGTCTCTACAGACTCTAAGTTTGAACAGACTTATTTTGTCACACGCATAGACTCAAACAACTGTGTCAGCCGCTACTCTACTTTCAAGGTTGTCGTGGACAGCGCCATAACTACTTGTCCGCTGATAATCGACACAACAGACCAAGCCAAGGGGTGCGAAAATCGTGTGCTGGAAATATGCGCAATGTCTCACGATTTTGAAGACGACATTGTGCCGCAAAGGCCGTTCCCTTCTTCAAACTACATCATAGAATGGTTCCAGAAAGATTCGGAAGATGAGCCTTGCGACTCAACTCCAAACAAAAGACAGCCGTTGAATCAGCTAAAATTGCCTACTGATAACGCCGACACTCTTTATTATTGCGTGCGTCAACGTACGGTGTTAGGTTGTAAAGGAAATATGCTTCCGGTCAAAATCATCATACATCCTAACGAAACAATCAAGCCCGACTTGGCCGAAAATGTGTTCTGCCAGTTTGCAGACTCTGTCCTTGTCGAAAAAAGAGTAACTGTGCCAAAAGGGTACAACAAGAAATTTTACAATCCTGCCGGAGACTCTATCCCGTCTGCCAAAGCTTGGTTCACGACAGACGAAGCTGGAGTTTTCGAGAACAACTTCTTCGTCCAGCTGCAAAACGTAAACACCCACTGTCTGACGGATAAGATTAATATCCCTTACACCGTCAATCCTCAGCCGGAAATGCCTCTGGTGGAAAATGACTCGGTGTACTTGTGTCTGAACAGCGGAATTATCAATATTGAAGAGGCTAGCGGAACAACGACTCAAGGTCTCAACAAAGTTCTTGTCTGGAAAGATGACAAAGACCAGATTGAGACGAACTCGGCTGCGAAATTCGCTCTCTTTGAAGTTAAACAGAAAGACAAAACTACTGGTTGCGAAGGTCCGATCGACTCAATTTTCGTATCTGTAGAGAATAGTATCGGTTACTATCCTATCGACGAAAAGGAGCTGAAAAAATGTGATGGCGACACTATCGACCTAAGAAGTTTGGTGAACGGGGCTGTTGTCCGTCATCGTGAAGAGACGACTCCGCTTCCGTCTATATACAAACTTACTGGCAGTTCAAAATGGAAAGACCCGATGAGCGACAAAGAGGCTTCGTCCATCACAGAAAGCGGAAGGTTCTTTATTTCGACCTCCGACGCGCTAACCGGATGCGAGTTTTCTGACACTGTTGAGGTTGTCTTCGTAAAGAGACCTACAATAGAAAGCGTATCTGACACTATTTGCGCCGGCGAGACTTTCACTCTTACCGCAAAAGCAACAGACGCGTCAAAAAATAATCTTTACGGCTATTTCTGGGAAAACGAATCGCAGATTAACTCTAAAGCGACACTGACCGGCGTCCTTGAAAAGACCGACTCTTTCTTTGTGAGGGTTGTTGACGAAAACGGGTTCTGCAGCGACACGTTCGTGGGTGTTGTGACTGTTAATCCGAAGCCGCTGCTTCCTGTTGCAGATGACAAATTTGAGTTCTGCCAAAATACTGGAAAAGACTCTATTCAAATTATTACGGCCGAATTTAACACTGATAAAAAAGACAAAATCCTGCAATGGTACAGAGAGGTGAACGGCTCGTTTGAATTTGTCGGAACAGACCTGTCTGTTTCTACAAAGAGCGCTACCAACTCGCTCGGCTACAAAGTTGCAGTAAGTCAGCTCGACACGGTCACTCGCTGTGAAGGTGAAATGAAAGAAATCACTATTGTGATAAACCCCGAAATTCGTCCGCTGGCTACAGACTCATTCGCTACTTGCGCCCCTTATACGGCTTCGCTTATCGACCTTTCTGAAAAATATAGCGGAGGAACTGGAGGCGTAAGCAGAAGATATTTCTTGGGAAATGTTGAAAAGACAGAAGAGGAAGCGAAATCAATTTCTGTCAACGGCAAATATACTGTTCTTTACACAGACGAAAAGAGTTGCGATGCAAAAGATACCGTTATCATAACAATAAACAACAAGGTTGAGGCTCCGCAGCTTGTCGGAGACACTATCGTCTGCCAAGGCATCGGAACTCACACGCTGACGGCGAACAAACGTGGCGCGAACACCGCTTCGCAAAGCTTCTTGTGGCACAACAACGGCAACGAGACTCTGAGCGACGTGCTGAACTTAAGCACCGACGACGCTTTCGACAATGTGTATTTCTTGCAGGCTAAAGATACTGTTACTGGCTGTGTCAGCGACTCTGTCAGATTCTCTTTCAGCATCAGAGACAGCATCGTGTTCTCGCATATCGAAGACATTCTTAGCTGCGAAACGCACGCCGTAAACATTGCGGAACGCGCCGTTGAAACGTTTGTCGGAGGAACCGAAGATAAGATTTTTGAATACTCCAGAATCTACGAAAACGGAAGCGTTGTGACCTTGTCCGAGACCGCTGCTTCGAAGGTGCTCGAAAACGGCAGATACGTGATTGACGTGCACGAAAAGATTTCGGGATGCAAGGCAAGCGACACTGTGAACGTTGAGTTCAAGGAGCTTCCGGAACTGTCTGTCAAGGGCGAGCTTGTGAAGTGTCAGTTTGAAAACTTGGCGGACCTGAAGGCTGAGGGTGCTGACCTGTACCAGTGGCAGAATATGCAGAACGACGAAGTCGCTCCCGAAGAGCCGGCTGCAAACGAACGTTTCCCTTTCACAGACTCGCTGATGGAGGCGATGTCCTACAAATTCAAGCTTATCGGGGCAACCACAGACAGAATCGTCTGCTACGACTCCATCACG
This sequence comes from uncultured Bacteroidales bacterium, assembly GCA_937915765.1. Classification (GTDB taxonomy): domain Bacteria; phylum Bacteroidota; class Bacteroidia; order Bacteroidales; family Paludibacteraceae; genus RGIG9379. Next base: position 11,680 of record CALGHE010000098.1, read on the forward strand.
TTCGACGTGACGGTGAACAAAAAGCCTGTGGCGCTGAAGGACTCAACCTTCAGGTTCTGCCAGAACACCGGCGAGCAGGTCATCAGATTCTCTTCCGAATACATAACCTCCGAAAATCTGAAGGTGCGCTGGTATGACGCCGACAAGAACGTGATGGACGGCGAGGTTCTGAACATCGCTACGGAAACGGCTCAGACGCAGACTTTCTTCGCAGCCCTTTACAGCGCGGACTGCGAAAGCGACCTTGCAGAAATCACGGTGGTGACAGACCCTCAGATTCCGTTCTCTATGGACGAGTCAGTGAGCGTCTGCGCTCCTAACTCGTTCGACTTCGAAGCGATGGCTAAGGAGAAAGTAGGTTTCTGGCAGATTGACACTATAATATACTCTTTCGGCGGCGCTGAACTGGATGACGCGAAAGCCATAACCGAGCAGGGCAACTACTTCGCAAGATACATTGACGTGAACGGCTGCGAATACACCGGCAAGCTGTTCCTGAAGGTCAATCCGATCGTGACGGCTCCGCAGCTGCCTAACGACACGCTTTATTTCTGTCAGGCTAAAACAGAGCAAGAGCTTGGAGGCAAAAGCACTATAACTGACGGTATTGTGGAATGGAGCTATCTTGACGAAATACTGGACAACAATATTATAAACACATCTTTTGCTAATACGTACTCTTATGAGTATAAGGTTCGTCAGACTGACACACTCACAAATTGCAGCAGCGACTTCAATATCGTGACAATTGTGATTGAATCTCTCGACTACACTCCGCTTACAGACACAGTTCTGTGTCCAGGCGAAACATTGAACCTCGCAAATCATGTGAACTCTCACGTCTCAACAGAAAATGTCAAGATTGATATTTGGCAGAAAAACATGATTGATGATTTTAAACTGGACAACATTGACAAAACAGGAACTTTCATCATTCAGTACTCATTAACAAGCTGTATTAAACAGGACTCTATTTTCGTCAGCTATTTTGACGACATCAAATACAAACGCACTCCGGATACTGCGGTATGTTTTGGCGATGATGTCCTGCTATTTGCCCAAAGCCAGACTGAAGACGCTTACAAATTCTTCTGGAACAATGCTAGCAGCAAACAGGACACAGACAAACCAGCCTCTTTCTCTATCTCGGAAAGCGCATTTGTCAAACTGACCGCTTACGACAAGAACGGCTGTTCTGTCAAGGACTCTCTGTTCGTCACTGTAAACAAACGTCCAGAACCAATCGCGTCTCTTGACACCACTATCGAGTACTGCTTCAAGGCCGAAACCGAAGTTATTGACGTTAAGCCTACTGAAAGCAACACTATCCGCTGGCATCTTCCTAACGGCGAAAGCACTGTGTCTGCAGTTAAGCCTTCGTCGCTACATTCAGGCAAATTCACTTACAGCATCGTGCAGACCACGCCTGAGGGTTGCGAGGGCGACGCTCAGCACGTGTTTGTGACTATCCTCGACTCTATTTCTGAACGACCAGTCATGGACACAAGTCATTATTGCCAGAACAGCAACACAGAACCGCTTGCCGCAATTGTGAAGGAGGACGGATTCACCATTCAGTGGTACGACAATAAAATGAACGCGCTGCCAAACGGCTACCTCCCTAATTCGGAGAATGTTGGCGTGCAGACTTATTTTGCAACGCTGAAGAAAGGCCTGTGCGAAAGCGAACCTGCTGCTAAATATGTAGTCGTAAACGCTCCAATGAAGGACACTCCTGCTGGCGGAAAAATTGACTTGTGCCAGAATACAGGCAAACATACTTTGCAGACCAAAGGCTCTATCGGCGCCACTCTTAACTGGTATCACACCGAAATAGACAACAAACGCGAAGACAGCATCTCTGTATCTACTGACAATGTCGCCGCTCTGGAATACACTTACTGGGTTTCTCAGTCTGACAATACCGGCTGCGAAAGCGCGCGTGTCCCTGTCTTTGTGGAAATACACAAGGCTCTGACTTCTGCCAGACTAAAAGACACGTTCGTCTGCAAACCAAGCAAAATCAACTATATGGAGATTCTGAAAAATAACGGAATCGACTATACCGTCGATAAGGTGCTGAAAGGCATTGACAAAAAATCGGCTGTGCTGACTAAGGAGATTTCAGAGGAAGACACTTATCTGTTCTATCTGACTGACGGATTCTGCAACGCAGTTGACACTCTGACTTTGACTTCGCCAATTGTCAAATCTCCTATTGTTGCTGTGGAAAACAAAACGTTCTGCTACGGAGATTCTGTATCAATGGTTGCGCAAAACGTTGACGGCGTAGATTTCAGATGGGAAATGAACGGCGAAAGTTCTATGACAGATTACGTAAGTTTGAAGATTACCGAAGATATGGATATTAAAGTTGTCGCTATCGACCGCGCCACTTCGTGCGAATCTGAGCCGCATGCTTTCACGCTGTTCACTTATCCTAAGCAAGAGGTCTCGCTTAGTGGCAATAAAAACATCTGCTTCGGCGACACGTTAAACCTGCTTGCGTTCGACGGCTCTGACTTCAAATGGTTCTTCGACAATGACACTGTAGAGGGCGACAAGCTCGTGCTTGCTCCTCAAAAGAACCTCAACGTGACAGTTAAGGGTGTCGGTAACAACTCTTGCCCTATCAGCGAAAACTTTAACGTAAATGTGCTTCCGGTCATGAATCCGCAGATATTGGGCAACGACAAGATGCTAACCCGCAACGACACTTCCGTTGTTCTTTACGCATTGCCTAATAACGACGACAGGTTCACATACCACTGGTCTTTCGGCGACGGAACTTCTGACTCAAGCTTTTTTGATAACATTGAGCACCTTTACTCCAGCGAGCTTGTGAAGATTGGCAATCCGTTCGATGTAACACTGACCGTCACCCATGAATACGGCTGTAAAGCTTCTGTTTCTGCTACGGTAGAAATAGATCCGAACTTTACGATTCCGAACACATTCGCACCAGACGAGAACGACCCAAGCACATGGTTCATGAAGAATTATGAAGTTCAGATTTACGACCGTGTAGGCATTCTTATCTACGAAGGTAACGACGGATGGGACGGCACTTACAACGGTGCGCCGGCTTTCAAAGACACCTATTTCTACGTAATTCCTTATTTTGTGAAAGGTGACAAAAAATTCAAAACTGGTTACATTACATTAGTTAGAGAAAATGACTAAAAAACATTTATATTGCTTAGCTTGTTTTATAATGACTCTCCTGCCCCATTTTGTTAAGGGGCAGGAAGATGTCATGTTCACAAACAGACAGCTTAGGGCGGCCTACACTAATCCGGCCTACATCCCTGAAATTAAATACGCAACCATAACTTTAGGCCACCGCCGCCAATGGGTTGGAGTGGAAGGAGCGCCGGTATCAAGTTATGTGGGCGGAAAGTATTTTTTCCTTGGAGCACATTCTCAAATCGGTCTTTCCGTGCTTCATGACAAAATAGGATACCACCAGTACGTGAATCCGAAGGCGTCTTACGCTTGCATGATTCCTATATGGGACGACAGCTATCTCAACCTCGGTATAGCCGCCGGTCTGATTAACCGGGATTACGACAAAAGCGAAATACGGGCAGACAACACTACCGGAAACGCTGACTATTTCGACGACCAAATATCAGGCTCTGTCCCTGATGTTGATGTCGGACTGGAACTGCTGATTCAAGGATTTGAACTTGGTGTCGCCGGCAATCACCTGATCAGCAGCAACGACTATTTTGAAGTCAAACCACTATATTCGGGATACATAAATTATTACTTCCAAACTTCTGAATGGTGGAGGCTCTTCCCTTCTATCTCCGTGTACAACTACAGAGACCGATGGAAGACTCAGATCAGCTGCTATTTTTATTACATCTTTGATTACGAATGGAATCCGTACGATTTGTTTTACGTAGGCGCCGCCTTCCGTCCTAACTACGACGTATCTGTGCATTTAGGCGTGAACCCTACGTCTTGGTTTAACATCTTTTACTCTTACGAGTTCAATACAAGCGACTTATACCACGACACGCACGGTTCTCACGAAATCGGAATTGAGTTCAAGATTCCTTATAAGTTTCAAGGGTGCTTCGCCAACTACGGCAAATCAAAAAAGTACTCCCGCTACAAACGATACAGATAAACACTGTTATACAAAAAGTCCGGAAACAAACTTGCCTCCGGACTTTTTTTTCTGACTCATCTCACAATAAAACCGGCTATTTTGCAGTTGCGGAATTTTGTATCAACATACCTTTGCTCCATACACCTTTCCACTTTTCTGCTCCTGTCGAATCGTAACAAACGCCGTAACCATCCGGCAAACTATTTTTAATCTTACCTTTATAAATCAGATCTCCATAGCGCTCCGTTCCCTCTCCGTCCTTCAATTTGCCATCCTTCCAGATTCCTCTCAGTTCAACGCCTCTGTTCGGATCCACATATACGCCATAACCATTAGCCGCATTATTTTTAAACTCGCCTTCGTAGCGCACACCGTTCTGATGCGTCTCTACGCCTCGTCCCTCTTTCTTGCCATCTACCATATCGCCCACATATCCCCACTCCGGATTAAACCTAAGCACAAACGTCGGATTCTCCTTTTTGGCAGAGTCAGATTCGCCTATCTTGCGCAAGACCTTGAACTTCTCCGGATATGCCTTCACAACGGGATAAATAGTAGTGTAAGCATGCTTAAACCAATCGTCCAATATCACATGAGTGACCTTCTTCTCTATAAGAAAATTATAAAATGTATCTATTGGAACATATTGCGGAAAATTTCCGGACTTCTTGAATCCTGAATATAAATAATAAATTTCAGGCTTTCTGCAAATCAAACGTGCTGTATCGGGAAGGCTGTCTTTACACCATTTTGCCGCAGCAATATAATTCTGCGCGCTTCTGTCCAAAACGTCCTCCAAAGGCTGCTTCGCATAATAACGAGCGCCAGCCTGAGCCTCCGTATGCAACGGAGCCAGCCAGAACAAAGCGTATAACGTAAGCAATACAGAAGAGACCGCGACAGACCTGCTTCTTATCCACAGAGGAAGGAAAGCCCTCTCCGCCAGAAACTTCAACCCATTGTAGATGCCATTCAAATAAAGGAAAATAACGAACGGCACAACAGCCACTATGTAACGCATTGTTGCAAACTGCTCCGGATAAAGCAGCAAAACCCCAAATGTCAATGACAAATACAAAAAAATAAGGAATCCCCCGACACCTGTTCTGAAAAGCCCTGCCAAAATAAGAGCAAGCAGCGCCACCCCAAGCAAAAAGTCTGTTTTTGTCACAACGTAATTTTCTTCATAATCCACTACAAAAACAGACTCCGGAATCAGTTTTCCCACATAATTTTTCACATTGTTTTTGCACCTCGCAATCCAGTCTGACAGTGAGGACATAACCTCTCCGCGCTCCTTTTTCTGAAAATTAGACACATAATTCGACTGCGTATGTCCTACCTTCTCATTGCGGATATCCCATGCTCCTTTTGCAAGAAACAGAGCCAGAGACGCAAGCGCCATCATCTTCAGACAATATAAAGCTTTGCTTTTATAAAGAACAGACTCCTCACCCGACCTCTTATCCCTGTAAAATTTGACAAAGGAGCAGAAAGCCAAAGCTCCAAACCAACCGATTACACCCAATATCATCGACAGTCCCATCGTCCTGACAAAATAGATATAAGATATTATCAGCAGAAACAGAGCCAGTGCAATATACGACCTCCACGTATAATCCTTAAACGACCTCTTTTGATACAGCACTACAGCCAGATAGACAAGCAGCACCGTCAGGAACAAGTAAAGCATCTCGCTCATGACTATGGTTGAAAATCTCAGCAACTCTCTCTGCAAGCACATCAAAACAGAGGCAGAGAATGCAACTAACAAATTATTGTTGGTCACGCGCTTCAATATCAGAAAGAACATAAGAATCGACAATCCCAGCAAGACCCCGTTCAGCTTTTTAAAATGCTCAAAATCCAAATCCGAGTCAAAGCTCAGACAAGTCGCAATAAAAGCCGGATAGCCCGGAGGAAAATGTGTATGCGGCTTATCGCCATACCCTATCACATCCGTGTAACCATTACCCTCAGCCAACGACTTTCCCAGAGAATAATAAATTATATTATCCCCGTTCAGGTCCGGCTTTTTATCATACACCTCATTATAATTCACATAAAACACAAACATCAAGATTGCAGAACAGAAGACATAAGTCCATCGTGAGTTCAGCAAGCTCTTCATTTGCTCAACAAAGCCAACACCATTACCCTTCGTTTTTTCAGGTTCTGCCTCCCTCTGTTTTGGCTTTACAATACTCTTTTTCGCCATATCTTATTTTTTTAGTTATTTCACTTAGACTTAGCCTCATGATACTCACTTTCCGTATTCACAGACCATACATTCTCTTTATCCGCAACTCCATTTTCTATATTCTTAACCGCCTCCATCGCAGTGAGCATCGAATGGTCCATATTATTATACCTGTGCTGCCCATTCCGACCTATGCAAAACAAGTTTTCTATGGTGTCAAGAAACTTCCTGACCTCTCCTAATTCATAATATGCTCCAAAATAGGCCGGATAGGCTTTCTTTACCTTTACATGATGAGCGTCAAGCACCGCGCTCTCTTCTATCATGCCAATTTTGACAAGCTCGCCAACTGCCATGCAGACAAGCTCTTCTTTCTCCATTTTCCACAACTCATCATCTTCGTCACAAAAATATTCCAGACCGAGCCATACCGTATTTTCTTTATCAGCCACAAGATAAGGAGACCAATTGTTAAATATCTGCAGACGACCAATCTTAACGTCTCTTTCCTGTATATAAATCCATGTGTCAGGAATCAGTCCGGCTCCATCTTTCGCTTTTATCTTCAGTTTGTCAACAAGAAGCCCGACGGTGATAAAATCACGATAAGGCAACTCAAAGGCAATGTCTCTCACTCTTTGCGGAACTGAGCCTTCCATTGCCGCCACCAACTCCTTTATGGGCATAGACGAGAGCAGATAATCACAGTCCACCTTTTTTATCTGACCATCTGGACACACAACATCAATGCGCTCCACCTTATTCTCCTTCAAATACACCCTTTTTACAAGGTGCCCCTTATGAAGTTCCGCTCCACACGCGACAGCATCGTCCGCCACACACTCCCACAACTGACCTGGACCATATTTAGGATAGAAAAACTCCTCTATAAGTGACGTTTCGACCTCTCCTGCCGACCTTTTCATCCCCAATTTCTTCTGTATAAAGTCTTTCACAACCGCAGTTACAGAAACACCTTTCACGCGCTGACTTCCCCAGTCTGCACCCAGAGCCGAAGGGTGCTTTCCCCACACCTTTGTCGTATAATCTTCAAAAAACAATTTATAGAGACGCTTTCCAAATCTATTAATGTAGAAATCTTCTAACGAAGCCTCCTTCCGCGGGAACAACCTGGCCTTCAAATAATCTAATCCGGAACAGACCGTGTTCATCAGGCCCATATTTTTAAATGTCTTGCACGAAAGAGTTATCGGATAATCAAAAAAATTTCGCAGAAAGAATATGCGGGAAACCCTGTCTCTAACCAACATCACCCTGTCGTCACCCTTATCTCTCCGCATCACTTCACTCCACCATCTCGTCACCGTCTCGTTCTTCGAGAAAAAACGGTGCCCGCCTATGTCCATTCGATTTCCTTTATAATTAACAGTTCTTGAAATTCCTCCGATTTCATCCGTAGCTTCAAAAATCACAGGCTTAACAGATGTTCTTTTTCTCAATTCCATTGCCGCCGTAAGACCTGCAGGACCAGCTCCTATAATCACAGCCTTTTTCCTCGACTCACACATAACATTTACAATTTTAAAAAAATATCACATTCGCAACTATCAAGACTACAAATCTCATTACTAAGGCAATCTCTATAAATTCAGATTTTTATTTACCCTTAAAATCTGCTAATTTATAGGAATTACCGATACAAAACGGTCTTCAAAACGTATAATGCAACAAGATTAATACAATCAGCATAAACAAAACTATGACATGATTATAAAACAAATTGAAAGAATCTACCAAAGCGACACAAAACCACACCACTAACCGTCCAAAAGGTTCTTAATCTTCAATCTGACAACATTTATTCCTTAGCAAACGTTTCCCAACTGGCAAAACAAGATCTATAGAAATTGCCTTTCGCGTTCATGCACCACAAAAAAATCGAACGTTTTTTAAATAACAAAAGCCTCCCATACGGGAAGCTTTTTTTCCTATCAGCTTACTAATTATTCAGCCTTAGCAGCAACTGTGTCAGCAGCAGGAGCTACTGTAGAGTCTGCAATTGTAGAATCCTTAGCCAAAGAATCTGCAACTGCGGCAGGAACTGTGTCAACTGGAGCTACTTCTTCAGCTGCAGTTGTATCTTCTGCCTTTGGAGCTCCAGTGTTAGCGTTACCACCATCACAAGAAGCCAATGAAATAGCTGCTACTGCAGCGAAAAATAGAACTACTTTTTTCATTTTTTTATTATAATAAATTAAACAACGTGTTTCTCAATTTTTCAACGCTACAAAGGTATATCATTTTTCGTATTATTGTTCCTTTGAGCATCTTTTTTTTATACTTTTTTTGTTAAAAAATGTTAAAAAATGCCAATTATGCGAACATTAAAGCCTCTCCGCTCTAACTTTATTCATTTTTATGAATATTAATGCAACAGATTCGGCTTGGCGCCTGAGCCATTTCTATAAACACGTTCTGTAAAACAAAGCCCTCCAAAATCTTCTCGCCGTAATTTATAGAAACTGCCAAAAACAAAATATCAAATTCCTATATTTTCGTACAAATAGCGCTTAATGCTCTTCTTTGCAGTCTTTTCGAACTCATTCGGATAAAGAACAATCTTTGTGATACATTCGTAAGAAGCCACCATTGTGTTTACCTTTTTACGATTTTCCTCCATTATGCTCTCCACATCCTCCTTGTTTATCTTGCTTTCGTCCATTGCGTCAAAGTCCGGATGAACAAGAGCCACAAGCTTAGCGTCGCGCTCTATGACGATGCACTCACCCACAAAAGGCATGTTGCACAATTTAGACTCAATCTCTTCCGGATAAATATTCTGTCCGCTAGGACCTAACAGCATAGTCTTGCAACGCCCCTTTATGAACACGTTGTTGTTTTCGTCAACAACTGCCATGTCACCCGTGTGAAGCCAGCCGTCTTTGTCAAGAGCCGCAGCAGTAGCTTCAGGGTTCTTGTAGTAACCAATCATCACGTTAGGACCGCGAGCAAGCAGCTCGCCCGGTTTGTTGAACTGGTCGTCAGACAAGATCTTCACCTCCATGTCAGGCAGAACCTTACCTACCGAGTAAGGCACAAACGTCTCGCACCCGCTGTAACTTATCAGCGGAGCGCATTCTGTCATTCCATAACCCACGCAATAAGGGAACTTTATCCTTTTCAGAAAATCCTCAGTCTCTTTGCTCAACGCCGCGCCACCTATGACAACCTCTATAACCTCGCCACCAAACGCATTTATCAGCCTGCTGCAAATCTCCTTTTCAATCTTGTCTGATAGTCCGGGCACCTTCATTGCCATCTGCGTAGAAGTCTTGCTCAACATTGGAAGAATCTGTTTTTTGTACATTTTCTCGATAACGAGAGGCACCGTAAACACCACTCTAGGCTTCACATCTTCGAACGCCTTCAGCAAAATTTTCGGAGACGGAGTCTTGTTAAGGAACGTGATGTGGGCACCCACACACATCTGAATCAAGAAGTCAAGCGTGCAACCGTAAGCGTGAGCCAGCGGCAACGACGTCAAGATTCGCTGCGCTCTCTCCACCAACTTCGTAGTGAATCCGAAAACTATGTTTCCTGCGAAATTCTCACCTGTAAGCATAACACCCTTGCTGAAGCCAGTTGTTCCCGAAGTGTAGTTGATAGCCGCAAGTTCAGAGTTGTCCTTGTCTGCATAAACAACATCCTCACGAGTGAAACCGTTTGGATACTTCTCAGCAAACAGATTATTTAAATTCTTGACAGTCTTCTGGATTGTCTCCCCGTCTTTCTGATGAAGGCAACGGAAATCTGTAAGCGAGAATATTCCGCGCAAATCATGAATTTTCTCCTCCTCTATGGTGTCCCACACATTATCGCTAAGAAAGAACAGCACAGAGTCAGAGTGATTCACAATATGATGAATGTCATTAGGATGGAAATCCTGCAAAATAGGGACAATTACCGCGCCGTAAGTGACGACAGAAACAAACGCAATAGCCCAAGTCGGTGTGTTACGCCCCACAAGAGCAATCTTGTCATTCTTCTTTATATTGAGATTTTCAAATAATATGTGCATTTTTGCCACTTCTTCCGCAACCTGCTGATAAGTGTACGTCTGCTTTGTGTTATACTCCGTCAGTGCCGGCAACTCCCAATTCTCTTTAAAACTTTTCTCAAAAAGTTTGATGAAATTTTCACTCACCATATAAATTGTAAATATAAATTATGTTTTGGCAGCTTCTAAAAATTACGTCTTGTAATTTTCATGTACTGAAATTCGATTCAAAAATCTTTTATTAATTCGGCACAAAAATATATATAATTACACAAAAAACAAAAAAATGTGCAAAATATATGCCTTTCATCATGGAAAAATGAGTCCTTATCAAGGAGAACAGCCACCTCTTCTGCTCTGTTTTCTTATTTTTTTGCCATAATTTGCAAAAATTTCCAAACAGCCCGAACCATTTACCAGGCGCCGACGTTTTACAGTCGAGAACGATGACAAACCTAAAGTCATCTTAAAAATTCCATTTTCAGTTCAACCTTTCTCATACCGGGGGCCGACTCGCTGAGCAGCAAGGGCGGTCCTTTTTCTATTCTTCCGCCCTTGACCTTTTCCAGACAGACACCGCCGCAACAATGAACGCCAATGCGCTTATTAACAGAACAGAATAGTCATCGCAGCCGAATCTCTCCGCCTCCTCCATCTTTTTAGCATCATCAGAATACATATAGTATATAGTTACAATTGTGGCGTTATTAACAAAATGCGCCACCATAGGCACTATGAGCGACCGGCTCCAGCAGAGCAAATAACCAAGAAACGCGCCCAGCAGAAGCCTCGGCACAAATCCGAAGAACTGAAAATGCACAAAACTGAAAACCGCCGCCGTAATCCATACTGCAACATGCTCGTTCTTCGCGCTTCTTTCTATCGAATTTTGCATCACACCCCGGAAGAACAGCTCCTCGCCCACAGCCGGAAGCAGAGCCATGACTACTATATTAAGGAAAAACTGAAAGAAGCTATCCGTCACGAGCATCTTCAGCGTAAGCCTCTCCGCCGCATCCTCCATTTCTCTGAACAACGTTTCCAATCTGCCCATCGAGTCCGGCAAGGACAAAGAGGCATTCCATTCGCCTATGAAGTTCACCAGCGGCATAGACAACCAGATGCAGGCTATCGTGAGCACAATCACAATATGGGTTGGTCTCACATCAAGAGAAAGATACTCCCTCATGTTTTTAGAAACGAGATACGCGAGCGACAAAGCCGCAAGAACAAACATTCCTAAAGCTTGGCAAAACTGAGTTATTTTGAGAACAGCCAAACTGTCTGTCACGCCAAACAAAGCGACAACACCTTTTGCCACACCGCTGAACGCCAGAGCATACACAATAAAGAAAAGCAACAGCAACAGCAGTTTCACACCAATACCGTCCTTTGCAAAACTGCCCTTTATCGAACTAAAATTTAAATTCAGCATAAAAAAACTTTAACAAATTAAAAATCAGCAATTTTCAGCCACATTAAAGCCTAACCGCTCCAGTTCTCTGTTTTTTTCAGACACCACGAAAGAGTCGAACTCTCTGCGCAAAGGATAGTCGCCCCTCAGACGTTCAAACTGTCCCGCGTCCGCTCTGAGGCTTGCGTCGTCAAGCCCTATATCGTAAGAAGCAAGCACCGCCTCCGCGACCTTATCGTCCATCCGACCAAGGTCGAGCCTTACGTTTTCCGGCAGAGGGACATTCGTCACCTTGAAATCATCAATGCCCAGGCCAAAGAAACGGCTCAAGGCACGCACCGACATGCTTGTCGCATTAGCCTTTCCGTCTGCCGAATATCCAGCCACATGAGGCGTAGCGATTGCCGCGCTCATTAGCAAGTCCTTATTAACATCAGGCTCATTCTCCCAGCAATCAATAACCGCAGCCGAGACTTTACCGTCCTTAATCGCCGCCAAAGTGGCCAACGAATCAAGAACCTCACCACGAGCGGCGTTTATAATCACCGGACATTTTTTCAACCTATCATAAAACGAGGCATCAGCAAGATGGAACGTCTTAAACTCTCCGGACAAAGACAGAGGCGTATGAAACGTTATCACATCCGCCTTTTCACATATCTCATCAAGAGAGACAAACTCGCCCTTCCCTTCCGCCAGTTCGCGCGGCGGGTCGTTCAGCAGCACCTTCATGCCAAGCGCTTCGGCGACCAGCCGCACACGTCTGCCCACATTGCCCACACCCACGACACCAATTGTCTTCCCTTCAAAATCGAGCACGCCCCTTTTTCGCAGCAAGCAAAGAGCCGAAGCCACATACTGCGCCACCGACTGCGCGTTGCAGCCAGCCGCGTTAGTCCAAAACACTCCGTTATCCTCACAATACTTAGTGTCTATATGGTCAAAACCTATCGTTGCAGTAGCCACAAACCGCACCGAGCTGCCCTTCAGCAAAGCCTCGTTGCAACACGTTCTTGTGCGCACCACAAGCGCGTCGGCGTCAGACACATCAGCAGCCGAGATTTTTCCGCCCGGCAAATAAACCACCTCTGCAAAAGGCTCCAGCACCCCTTTTATAAAAGGAATCTTATCATCAATTACAAATTTCATTTATCAAAACCTATCAATTCATATTTACGCATAAACTTCACATACTCTTCCGTCACCCTGCTCCTGTAAGCGAGAGCCGCCTCATCAAACATTGCATTGGTCAGCGACTCCAGCTCTATGCTCTCCTCCTTTGTCAGATTATGTGTTTTAATCAGTTCGTCTATAGACTCTATCGAATTTTCAAAATAGACATCGCAATAGACCACATAATCAAGTGCCGCAAGCCGCAGCGAGTCATTTCCTCTGAAATCGCCAAGATTTTCAAACTTGAGCCTCGCCTCCGCAATCACGTCAACCGCATTCTTATAAGCCTCATTTTCCTTGCTAAATCCCTCATTCTCAAAAGCCAGTCTCACCTCCTTCATCGCATCGTCCACCCGCTTAATCTCAAAAGAGACAGCCTCTGCATAATCAGACGGCACCGTACATCCGGACAAGACAAGCAACGCCAAGCACCCTGCAAAAAACAATAATCTACCCATAAATCGCATTTTTTTGTTGATGATGTAAAAATAGAAAAAAAAGTGCTTAACGACTTAAATTTATAATTATATTTGTAATCGGAAGATAAAAAACAGAGCGATCTGCCTTCCGCCAAACAATAAAACGGTTCATAGCAAAGCAACGGACCAAACCAGAACATTAACAAAGTAACTTCAAGAGGTTGAATTTAGACGAAAGCCGGATTTACACTTCTGTAAAAAAAGGATTTATTATGATAAGAAAGTATGATTTTTTAGTAGTCGGCTCAGGCATTGCAGGCATGAGTTTCGCGCTGAAAGTTGCCGACAAAGGCAAAGTGGCCATCTTATGCAAGACCGCGCTGGAAGAGGCCAACACATACTACGCGCAAGGCGGCGTGGCATCGGTGACAAAACAGACCGACAAATTTGACAATCACATACAAGACACGCTCATAGCCGGCGACGGCATCTGCGACCGCGACGTTGTGACCAAGGTGGTTAGCGAAGCGCCCTCTCAGATAAAGGAGCTTGTAAGCTGGGGCGTTGACTTCGACAAGGACCAGTCCGGCAATTTTGACCTGCACAAAGAGGGTGGGCACTCGGACTTCCGCATTCTGCACCACAAAGACAACACCGGGGCAGAGATTCAGCAGAGCCTCGTGGAGAGCATAAAGAGACACCCGAACATAGACATCTTCGACCAGCACTTCGCAATAGAGATTCTGACGCAGCATCATCTTGGCATGCGCGTGAAGCACACCACGCCAAACATCGAGTGCTACGGAGCGTATGTGCTTGACATCAGAACAAATCATGTGGAGACGTTCCTCGCCAAAATAACGCTGATTGCGACAGGAGGCATTGGAAACATATATCAGACCACAACAAACCCAACCATCGCAACCGGCGACGGCATCGCCATGGTTTACCGGGCAAAAGGGATTGTGGAAGACATGGAGTTTGTGCAGTTTCACCCTACCGCGCTTTTTCATCCGGGCGAGCGTCCGTCATTCCTGATCACCGAGGCGATGCGAGGCTACGGAGCCGTGCTGCGCAACAAGAAAGGCGAAGAATTTATGCAGCGTTATGACCAAAGAGGGTCGCTTGCGCCTCGCGACATTGTGGCCAGAGCCATAGACAACGAGATGAAGCTGAGCGGCGACGAGCATGTCTATCTTGACGTGACGCACAAAGATGCCGAACAGACCAAAGAGCACTTCCCTAACATCTACAAAAAATGTCTCGAACTGGGAATAGACATCACAAAGGACTATATCCCGGTGGCTCCGGCAGCTCATTATCTGTGCGGAGGAATCAAGGTTGACCTCAACGCGCGCACAACCATCAACAGGCTTTACGCTGCCGGCGAATGTTCCCGCACCGGACTCCACGGAGCAAACAGGCTTGCGTCTAACTCTCTGATAGAAGCGGTTGTTTATGCAGACGCCGCCGCAAAGGACTCTTTGAAACTGCTGCCTCAACTCTCTTGGAACGACAGAATACCGGAGTGGAACGATGCCGGAACCTCTCTGAACGAAGAGATGATTCTCATCACCCAAAGCGTGAAAGAGGTAAATCAGATCATGAACGCTTACGTAGGAATTGTGCGTTCCAACCTGCGTCTGAAACGCGCTTACGACAGGCTCGAAATACTTTACGTAGAGACAGAAAGCCTTTTCCAACGCTCTGTTGTCTCCAAGGAGATTTGCGAACTGCGAAACATAATCAGTTCTGCCTACCTTGTCATAAAATCCGCGCTGCAACGCAAGGAGAGCCGCGGCCTTCACTACACAATAGACTATCCGAAGAAAAATCCGCACGCCGACCTTTACGAATATTGATGTCATGAGAATAAAAGCAACTTCTGTAAATTAGCCGAAAAGATACTAAAACGCAAATTTACAGAAGTTGCCTCTAAATAGATTTGCCCCTATTCTGCCCTCTTCGTATTGATTATTCCAACGTTTTTCATAAATTTGCAGAGATTTGAGAATGGTTTTATTCAATAATAAAAAAACGAAGCGCACATGAGTCTTTTCAATAAAAAATTGTCTTATTCAGAGAAAAAAAATATCGGCACAGACTTCACGTACCTCTGCATATCTTTTTTCGGGTCTTGTCTTATAATATATTGCCTGTTCAATTATCTGTACACACCGGCAATAAAACACTTGAATGGCGGTGCAGACGCAACATTTTTAAATGCGCTGACGGCTTACTTATTCACACTTTTTTTCTGGTCCGCCGCCATGCACCTTGCAATAGCCCCGTTCCTCTCCACTTATGAATTTGTCACTCAAAAGAAGCACAAAAAGAAAATTCTCAAAATAGACGAAAACAGCTTTTACATCAAAGAGCCGACAAGAGAGCTTAACCTATCGTGGAAAGAGCTGGAACGCATAGAAATACACGAGAACAAAGGCAAGAGAACCCTTTATCTGACAAGACGATTTGTGAACGAAGAGTTTCATTTTGACATAACAGACTTAAAGTTCGACGAGGCAAAACTGAAACAGCTCATTGCCGCATACTCCACGATGGAGAACCTCAGACGCACAGACTCAGGGCCAGCCAAAGACACCGTTTACGAGGAGTCCGGCTCCGGCTTATACAAATTCTCTCCGCTGCCATACAAAACAAAACCATTTTGCAGATACTTGATAATTGTCTCTGTATGCTTCGGAGTGGTTTCAATGCTCGAAAACAGCACAACCTGGCTAAGTTCCTCAGTTTTAAGCCTTGCGGGGGCGGCCATAGCCTTTTTTCTCGGCCAGTCCTCAAACTCTTCTGCAAAGATGTCGCACTTAAACATGTCCGACAAGGGCATTTATTTCTTTGACGTAAAGAAGAATTCCGCCTTTTACGCAGACTGGCACAACATAGACTCGATGGATTTTTCTCCGCGTCCGGATTTCCGCTTCTTTTCGTCGCTGGCCCCGTTCCTTGGTCTGTACTCTATTTGCACCTTAGTATGGTTTTTGCTGACAAAACTCGCATTTTTCGAACTATCTTTCGAGTCTGTCTCTATATTGGCGCTCCTTGCATATTCGTTCCTCTTCGCAATACGCACTCACCAGAAAGGAGACGTTCCGCCGGCCAAACTTATCGTTTACCAAAAAAAGGGAGGCACTAACTTGATAGACCTGAGCAAATTTGACGACTTCAACTATTTCACATTTGCAAAAGAGGTTAACAGACGCGCCCGCAGAGAGATTTTCTCTACATCTAAATCATTTTGCAAAAGATGGACTTCGATGAGAAGCTTGCACATAGTGATAAGCATGACATCTCCTTGCATTTTCTGCATTATAATATTTTGTGCCGACAATTTGATTCAAAATTTCGCGAACTGGATACTTGACTGACAATCACCCAGAAAGTCATTCAAAGCGCCGCAAAGTTACGCCCAAAAGGAAGAACCGTAGCAAAAAAAGGCAATAATATGCTAAAAAACACACGATTCTTAATTTTTTTTATATATTTGCAAAACACATCTTATTTGGTATTATTATGGCAAAGAAACAGAACGTGGCGTTCAAGAGCATCGAAGAAGTTTCTGACTTATGGAAAGTTCTTACGCCGGACCAACTGAAATATCTGAAAAACAATTACGTCATTCAAAAATACAAGAAGAATGAGATTGTTTATTGCGAAGGAGAGACCCCGACGCACGTTTTGTGCATAGTCAGCGGCAAAGTTAAAATATTCAGGACTGGAGTCGGCGGCCGAAGCCAGATTGTCCGCATGGTCAAACCGTGCGAGATGTTCGCCTACCGCGCCATGTTCGCAAACGAAGACTTTGTAACCGGAGCATGCGCGTTCGAGCCTACAGTCATCTACGCAATACCGAAAGATGTCATAAAAAAGCTGATTATGAGCAACAGCGACCTCGCATGGTATTTCATACAGGACTTGTCGATAGACTTGGGCATTGCGGACAAACGTGCCGTGAGCCTGACTCAGAAGCACATACGCGGAAGGCTTGCAGAGTCGCTGATATTCCTTCGAGACAACTACGGCGTTGAAGAGGACGGAGCCACAATCAGCATCTACCTCTCGCGCGAGGACCTTGCAAACTTGTCCAACATGACTACATCGAACGCAATACGCACGCTATCCACTTTCGCCAATGAAAAAATCATAGCGATGGACGGACGCAAAATTAAGATTATAGACGAAGACCAGCTTAGAAAGATCAGCAAAATAGGCTAAGCCGCATATTGCGAAACTGGTGTTCAAAACATATACTTTTATTCGTCGAAACTGGCCGCATTTCAAACATCGGTCAGTTTTGTTCTTTTTAATTATAACCGGTGAATTTATAGAGCTCACCTCTATGCAAATACAAATTACAGAAAACCCTTAGACCAACAATACATTTCAACTTTCAGCTCTTAGTCGCTCGATTACAACACCCGCATCGCCACTTGCAAATATAATCTGCCGATGCAAAAGCCTTTCAGGGTTATCTCGACCTTATTGAAAGCTGCCTAAAAAACGGCAAAGGAAACAGTTTGCAAAATAAACAGAAAGCTCTTTTTTCAACGAACAGAACATTTTTCACTATAAAAACGCGACTTTTCACACTTAAAAATCACATTTCAAAATAAAACAAAACATCCACCATGAAAATCCATTCAACTAAATTTTATCCCATTTCATCGAAGAAAACAGCCTTTTTTGAATCAAAATTCACAATTGAGCAACCTAAATCACAAGCAAGAAAAACAGCCTGCCCGAAATGTCATACTCTTTGACTGATTTTTATATTATGTCGAAACACCATTCCACATAAATTTGCAACAGTTCATTAGGCTAAACGTAAATCTAAGGCTATTTAAAGTCAAAGTCTAAGTTTCCTGAGAACGAATTACAAAACACATATATCAAAATTACAAGTTACACAGAGACGAGCCGAAAAAAACGGCAGTTCTCATAAATGAAAAACACATGAGAAGAACTTTTACAACATTAGCAGCCATAGCGCTATCTATGATGGCGTTCGCGCAAAACAGCGACGTGCCACTGGTTTATGACGTGGAAAACACAGGAGCAGATTGTCCAGACCCTGTGCTCCCTTCCGCTAGTCAGTGTAAATCAGTGTCAAAACTTCCGGACCCTTTTGAGTGGTCGGACGGAAGCGGTCGTATAGAGACACTTGCAGACTGGACATGCAGACGTAACGAAATTAAAAGAGAAATTGAACATTATGAGATAGGCGAAAAGCCAACATTTGAAAAATTGGAAGCTAAGTATTCGGGAGGTAAGCTCACTGTAACCGTATCTGACGGAGGCCGCACACTGGTATTGACCAGCGATGTTGTGGTGCCGTCAGGTAGCGGACCTCATCCGGTTGTCATCGGTATGGACGGCAACACAGGAAGCATGGGTTCAAGCTATTTTTCAAAGTGCATACAGATTCCGTTCATGCACTCTCAGATTGCGGAGTACAGCGGCGGATTCGGTGGTGCCGGGAAAAGCAGAAACGACCCGTTCTTCAAACTGTACCCTAACGACTTTCACAAAGGAGACTATTGCGCATGGTCTTGGGGTATCAGCCGAATCATAGACGGGCTTGAAATAGTAAAAGACCAGTTAAACGCAGACCTTTCGCGCATTGCAGTGACAGGCTGCTCTTACGCAGGGAAAATGGCTCTTTACGCAGGCGCGTTTGACGAACGTATCGCTTTGACAATCGCGCAGGAATCTGGCGGTGGAGGCGTTAACTCTTGGCGCGTAAGCGAAAAGATAGGTTCTAAAGTAGAAGGTATTTCAAACACTAACTACGACTGGTTCATGAGCAGTTTCAAAACTAACTTCAACGGTCAGACCGCGAAGATTCCTTATGACCATCATGAGCTTATCGCGATGATTGCTCCGCGCGCGTTCCTCACGTTCGGTAACAAAGGTTACGAATGGCTTGGCGACGAGTCTGGATACATCTCTTGTCAGGCAGCATTTGAAGTATGGAAGGCCATGGGCATAGAAGACCGTTTCGGATATGTATTTGACTCTGGTCACGAACACTGTCAGGCTTCGGCAGCGCAGAACAACGCTGCAGACAAGTTCATAAAGAAGTTCCTTTATGGCGACGAGTCGCAGGACACTAACATCCGCACAAGCATCATCAACACTGATTATGCAAGCTGGAAAAGCGACTGGGACGATTACGAGCTGTCTATTGAGGTTGCGGACCTCTCTGCTAAAATCTCCTCGCCTGCAAAAGATTCAAAGGTGTATTCTGACATCCCTTTGAACATAACAGCCTCTGTAAAGGCTAAGAACGGCGTTGCTAACGTGGCTATGTACATGGACGGCGATTTGCTTGCGGACAATCTTGCAGAACCGTATTCGTTCGAAATCGAAACTCCGGAATTAGGCGAACACGTTGTGTACGTGTCGGTGACAGACAATAACGGAGAAGTTCTGAACTCTGCAGAAGTGACATTCACTGTTGTTGAACGCAAAGTGTTCAAGATGGCTCAGAACACTATTCTGAAAATTGAGACAGAAGAGATGCCTGAACGCGACGGCCAGTATGTGGGCGAATATGACGAATTATTCGATGGAATGGCATATTTTGCAAACAATGACATGACTCAGGCTCCTGTATATCTGGCTCCTGAAAACGGCGAGTTTGTGGTTGACTTGTTCGGCTGTGCAGACGACAGAACAGATGCAAACCTCTCTTTGTACATTGACGACAAGAAGGTTGCTACATATACTTGGGGAAGCAACACCCCTTCGCTACTCTCTAAAACGATAGAGATAACAGGCAAAAACCCTCATACCGTAAAACTTGTGATGGAGACTGACAACGGCCAAAGCGACGCGTTTGTTGACTACATGACATTCATGGAAGAGGGAGCTGAAATAACAACAGATATTGCGAATGTAAAACGCGGCAAGATTTCGTTCTTCCCGAATCCGGCAGACAACGAAATCTCTATCCAGGGCAATGTGTCTCGCGTCGAGATCTACAATGTAACTGGAGAACTAATGCTCAAGTCATCAGATGAGACCGTCAAACTGGACAAGCTCGAAGCTGGGTTGTACACAATCATGCTTTACACTAACAGTGACGTGATCATCGACAAACTGATAAAGAAATAGTCTGTAATTTTGAAGTCTTCGGAGATTGTTTCAAAGTTTTAAGTTCATGGTTCAATAACAATCTAATTTCTTATCTACGTATAATTAAATTCCCCAGAAACAGTCTTCGGAGAAATTTAAGTTCCGGCCGACGAGATGTCGGTCGGGGCTTGTTTTCAAAGACAGATAGCCTCTCACAAAAGATGCTTTCCCCATAATTTTTCGTTGAGAATTTAGCTCGTTTTGCTGAAAAAAAATTATGCGTGACGGTCTCTTTTTGTACATTAGTAACATAAAGTTTAATCTTTAAAATCGGTATCGTTATGATAAACACAAACACACTAATAACGGTGGCTGCCGCTATACTTTGCCCCCTTTGCGTATATGCAAAAGACGCTCTAAGCCTGGTTGTTGACAAAGGTTACAGCAGCGTGCACTTCTCACTCGCAGAGACACCAAAGGTCATCAATCTTGGCTCTAAAATACAGATCGTGTCAGAGTCTTCGTCCAGCCTTTTCGACTTCGGCGAAATTGACCGATTCTACTACTCAGACGAAATGACAAGCAATACAAACAGCAGCACAAGCAGCAGTTCGGTCTCTGTATATCCAAATCCTTGCACCGATTACATTATCGTGACTTGCCGCAACGAAAACGCGTCTATTTCGGTTACAGACATCTCCGGCAAAACAATAAATATGCAGCAATCCTCAGACGGAATGCAGCACAAACTCAATCTAAGCAACTTGCCTGTAGGCTCTTATATACTGAACATAGACGGCGAGTCTGTGAAATTTATTAAAAACTAATTTAAGGTTCTTTATATGAAAAAGTTTCTTTTGACCATATCAGTCTCTTTAAGTTTCGGCTTTGTTTCGGCCGCTTCGTTCCACGACTCTATAAAGATTGTTAAGTCGGACGGCTCCTCCTTTTCGTGCCCTGTTGCTCTGATGGACTCCATTGTTAGCGACCTGGAGCAACAAAACGTCTTTCTTAGCATTCCCAGAAGCGAAATCAAAGAAATTATCACACCCGACGCAGTACCCGCTGAATCCGTAAATTTGTCTGCCGACGGTAAGAAAAACTATTTCAACACACTGAGAGCGGTATCGTTCAAAGACAAAAACGGAACCGTGCTATCCGCCAAGTTTGGCGACGACAATTCGGCGTCTATCGTGCTGCCGCCTTCTGCAAAATATGCCGATTTCACCGCATCTTTTGACACTGACGGCTCTTATGTTTATGTCAACGGAACACTTGCTCAAAACGGGTCGGGGCTGACTATCCCTATGTCATCAGAAATTAAAGTAGTATCTTTTTCTGGAGAGGTGCAAACTTATAACATAACAGTTTCATATTCTAAATTCCCTGTAGTTTCCGTTACATCTCCCAAAAATGTATCGGAAATCACCTCAGATTGGAGCGAAGGATTCGTCCTTCGCACCTCCAATCCTGACGGCACGGTAACTGCAGAAAACACCGTGGAGTTCCGCGGACGAGGCGGCAGCTTCTCCAGCTCTGGAAACGACAAATATGCCTATGGAATAAAATTTGACAAAAAGAGCAGGCCGCTCAACATGACAAAAGGCAAACGCTGGATTCTGCTGCCTTGCAAAGCGGACAAAACATTGCTGCGCTCCAGCTTGGCTTTTGACATATACAAGAAATACCTCGGCTCTTGCTGGACACCGTCCTCTTCGCCTTGCGAACTGGTTATTGACGGCACTTATAAAGGCTCGTATTTGCTGACCGAACAAATCCGAATTACCGACGAACGCATCCCCGATGGCATCATCATCTCTGTCGAAAATGAAAAGGATGATGACGAAGACGCTTTCAGAAGCAAACAGAGCAACTCTCTTTTTGTTTTCCAGGATCCCGACGCCGGCTCTATCGGCACAAGGTTAATAAGGACTCAGGCCCTTATCGACGAGTTCGAGGCGCTGCTCTTCTCTTCTAACTCCGCGGACAAAGACAAAGCGATGAAAATGATAGACGCTAACAGTTTTGCAGACTGGATTGTGATCAACGAGATTGCAAAAAACAGCAACGCTTTTCTCGAAGATTGCTATCTGAACATATCGCCAGACAATCTGATTAAGATGGGACCTATATGGGACATGAGCGACTTCTTTGGAAACTCAACATCTGAAAGCACAGACGATTTTGTTGCCAAAAACACAGTTTGGGCCGCAGAACTCCTTAAAGACGCCAACTTTGCCAAACTTGTTTACGACCGGTTTGAAAAAGTATATTCAAGCAAGTCTGAAATACTCAGCCTGATAGACCAGCATGCCGCCAACTTCGAAGTTTCGGCTAAGGGCAACGAACAGGCGCAAAACTCTTTCGGCCTTGCAGACGCAGAGGGCGAACAATTTGCCAACGAGTACGCTGCTGAAATTAAACGGCTCAAGGTTTGGTTAGAAAAACGCCTCGAATGGCTGCACAAATCTTTAAAACCGTAATTTTTAAATTTGTCAAATCTAAAATCAGATCATAATGAAAAACGCAATACTTACAATATTTACAACTCTGCTCTTCGCCTCCTTTAACTCTCATGCGCAGGTGGTCGAAGTGAGAACTAACAGCGGAAAATCTTTCTCTTTCCCGGACAATCAGTTCGTGAAAGATTCTGCAAACTTTTTAAAATTCAGCGTTAAAGACAATGTTTCTGACGTTACAGAGTTTTTCTTCTCCAAAACCAAAGACATCACATCGTCTGACGTGGAGACTGACGGCAACAAAATCAGAAGCATCCGTTTCCTTAAGGAGCACAATCCTATGTTGCTGAACGACGTGACTGCAAAATTTGACGAGGCGAACAAGGTCTTTTACGCTGCAGTGCCTTATCTGTCTGAAAACGAAATCGCCGCTCTCAAACCGGTCGTTGACGCAGCTGGAGCCGTATATTGTCACGGATATGGTTCGGACTCAGACAGCTATACTCTTTTGGAACGCGGCAAAGGGGCTGTCTTGTCGGCTTCGGAAGGCAAAGACTTCTTCTCTGCTGACCTTCTTTGTGTTGACAAAGAAAAGAACGGAGCTCGTTATTCTTTGTTTGTGCGCAACAATATGCTGCCGTGCATACGCATCGAGAGCGAAGGTACTGTCGGCTCTTCTTGGAACGAGAACTGCTCTGTCTTTTTTGACTCGAATGCGGCAGTCGGAGGTTCTGTCAGAACTAAAGGCAAAGCTGGCAATTACAGGTTGAAGCTGTCTAAAAAAGGAGGCTTGAATTCTCTTCCCGAAAGCAAGCGATGGATTTTGTATTCGTTGGACGAAAGCATTAACTTTAACGGATTTACTCAGGTCTTGTCCCGCTCGTTTATCGACTACTCTTGGAATCCGGCTGCAACGCCTGTGGAACTAATAGTGAACGGCGAGCATAAAGGTCTCTTCCTTTTGTCTGAAGAGGTTCGCGCCAGCAACGACAAAGTTTCCGACGGCGTTATTTTTGAACTGACAGATAAAGCCGACACTGACGAAACTTATCTTGTTACCGACTTCAGCAAAACGACTTGCAAGGTGGTTGATCCTGACCTTGAGCCTGAAGGTGCCAAATTTTCTAAAGCCAAGTCGCTTTTCAACGATTTCGAGAAAGCTGTTTTAGGAAACGACGCATCTTCTGCTAATCTCAACAAGTTCATCGACTTGAAAAGTTTTGCTGATTGGTACATTCTTATGGAAGTGGCCAAAGTGCCTCTCAATAAATTTGAAGATAACTGCTTCGTCGTGCTTACTGACGACGGAAAATTGCGCATGAGTCCTGTCGATTTTCAGCCTAATGCCTTTGCTGATGATGACTACACAGGATACTGCACAAGAAAAAACGTTTGGTTCAAAGCTCTCTTCAACAACTCTGAGTTTGTTCAAACTGTGCTGAACCGTCTTGACGACTTGTCTGGCCACAACGTGAATGATTTTGTGTCAGGCTTGAGATACAGATTGCCTCAACAGTTTGACTCTTATGCTGAATGGGGCGGCTCGTCAATGAACAGCGCTATCTCAAAACTAAGCAGTGACAAGGAGAATTGGATTGAAAACAGAGTCGATTGGCTGAAGTCTGCTGTCAAGTCTGAACTTGACTTATTGAAAAATATGAACGCTTCTTCGCAAAACGCAATATCCGATTTCAACTTTAAGGCTAATTTGAACTCTGATGCTTTGCTTAGCGACTACACTGCAAAAATAGAGGGAGACAGCATCAAGGTTTATGTGCCTTACCTGGTGAATTTTGAACTTGTGCCTACATTCTCCACTTCTGGCTTGGAAGTCTATGCAGACGGTATGAAAATATCCAGCAATGTTTCTAAAGTTGATTTCAGCAAGCCTGTCAGCCTTGTTGTGAAAGCGCAAAACGGCAGCGCCCGCAAGTATGTCGTAAACGTGGTGAACAGCGGAATTCCGGTTATTTTTATCGACACTGAAAACAACGCCGCCATAAACAGCAAAACAGTCTGGGTTGAAAACAGCTCCATGAGGGTTTACAGAGAAGACGGCTCGTTGGATTATGACTCTGGCGACCAGAAGATGAACATTCGCGGACGAGGCAACTCTACATGGGACGCATCTCAGAAAAAGCCTTACGCCATAAAATTGAACAAAAAAGCAAAAATACTCGGACTGCTCGAAGACAAGCGCTGGGTACTGCTCGCTAATCATTATGACCGTTCGTTTATCCGTGCCGGACTGGCTTCTTGGCTCGCCAAAAGGCTTACCAATCAGGACTGGTCGCCAAGCGGATTCTCTACCGAAGTGGTGCTGAACGGAAAGCATGTGGGCAATTATTTCTTCTGCGAACAAGTTAAGATTTCGGAAGATAGGGTGAATGCGGAATATCTGCTTGAGGTGGACACTAAGGCGAAGACCACAATGACTTCTGGCGATGACATCAGCTTCACGTCTAAAACCACGTCTAATCTGTTTAACATAAAAGACCCCGACGTTGCGACCGGCGATGCAAACTACACGTATGTGGAGAATTATATCAATAATGTAGAAAGCGTCCTATACGATGATTCCAAGTTCTTGGACGCTGACGAGGGCTACAAGAAATATTGTGACTTGGAAAGCTTTGTGGACTGGTCGCTAATCAAAGAGCTGAGCAAAGATTACGACGGCAACTTTTTCACTAGCTGCCACATGAATTTGACCGACGGTGTGCTGAAGATGGGCCCTCTTTGGGACTTCGACCTCGCTTTCTGCAATAATCCGTTCGCTGAAATGTTTGGAGGCGGCGGTGGTTTCGGCGGATTTGGCGGATTCGGAGGGTTCGGCGGATTTGGAGGCGGCGGCAACGGAGCAACTACCGACTATGCGTACTACAACGAACCGGAAGGTTTCCACGTGCTTGAGGCCGACTGGCTGAAGAGAATGATGCTCGACCCTGAATTTAAAGCGCTTATGTTGAAGAAAATCAATCATCTGATTGAACATGAGGCTGAAATCATGCAATACATAGACGAACAGGCTGCTCTTAACATCAACTCTTTTGTTGTTAACGAAACTATGTGGAAGACGCTCGGCCAAAGCTCTTTCGGCTGGGGCGGCTCTAATTGGAATTACGACGAAGCTTCGCTTTTAACTCATTATAGAGAGGATATCGCAAAGATGAAAAAGTTCATCAGCGACCGTCTGAGGTGGATGCAAACTCAGTTCTAAAAAGCTGACGGCTAGTGAGAATATAATCTCCAAAAATCATTTTATAAATCTTTTCAAGAGCCTTCCGTTTCGTACTTTGAATCGGAAGGCTCTTTTTTTTATTTCAAACTTGCTCGCCTAATTCTTTTTATTTTTAAAACTTTTTACATATATTTGCTTTCGGATTGAAACCAAAATCAGCGCAGCCCTCTTGATTATCTGTCTAGCTTGGATAATCAAGGATAGTAGAGCTTGGTTTTCATGCAGAATCTAATACTAAAATTTTACTATTATGGTTGATATCAAAATAGCGTCCACGGACAATATTCCTCAGATTCAAAGTGTCGCGTCAAACACTTGGTGGGCCACTTACCGGGATATACTTTCACCGGAGCAGCTTGATTACATGTACGACATGATGTACTCCACAGAATCTCTGACCGAGCAGATGACGGTGGACATGCACACTTTCTATATTGCATATTTCGACGGGCAGCCTTGCGGATATGTGTCTATGGTAAAAGAGCAGGACAACCACTTTCACCTTCAGAAAATTTATGTTGACCCAGATTTCCAAGGCAAGGGTATTGGCAGAAAGCTTATCGAAAGAGCTTTTCAGCACGCCAAAGAAAACACGCCCCTTAACGAAGAGTGCGTTGTGGAGCTGAACGTCAACCGCAAAAATCACTCTCTGCACTTCTACGAAAAGATGGGTATGAAGATAGACCGTCAGGGCGACTTCCCTATCGGCAACGGCTTTTTCATGTGCGACTACATCATGAGAATTTCTTTATAAGAAGCAAACTAAATTTCTTCTGATCATATTTTTTGAGCAAAATGAGAAGCCTGCACCTTTTTCATGCAGGCTTTGTTTTTTCAATACTCATAGACCTCCGACCTTCCCGCTGAACAAATCCAAAAGACAGAACGTCCTTCAAAATCTTCTCGGCCAAAATCCTTAATATGGTTCCTATAAATTCATTTCTTAATTACAAACAGATTTATAGAACTCACTTTTAATGTCTAGCCTTCAATTCCCTTGCAAGGTCCTCTACACGGATACCTTTATAAGTAAGAAGCACTATAAGGTGATAAATCATGTCAGAGCATTCATATATAAACTGGTCTTTAGACCCGTTTGTAGCCTCAACAATGGCCTCGATCATCTCCTCCCCTACCTTCTGGCACATTTTGTTAACACCCTTCTTAAACAATTTAGTGGTGTAAGAGCCTTCTGGCAGCTCTTTATAACGTTTCTCTATAAAATCCTGCAGTTCAGACAAGAAAGCCAAGTCCTCTATATTCTTGCCGCCAAGAAACGTGTCCGCACCTGTTGTCGAGCCTTCCGGTTCCGCCATTATAAGCACAGACTTTCCGTCTTCGCTGAATATAAGCGAATCCAGACGAAGAGGCTTGTCATACTCTCCACCCACAACAACATACGGTTCTCCCTTCTCTGTATCGAAAAGAAAAACTCGACCGTCCCTGTCCATACGCTCCATCGCAACATCATCAACAAAACCCATACGAAGAACTTTTTTTGTCCTTTTGTCTTGCACTGTGGCCAATTTCATGCCAGCCAGATTTAATGAATTTGCATCCATACTAAGAATCTGTTTTAAATTTTTAGTTAATATTCACGAAGCGTCCAGTCTTTTCGGCTATTTCACAAGGCAAAAAACATATTGCCTGCCGATTTCGGCCCTATCAATTTCGGCAAACAGCCCAAATCACCAAACTCTTTCCAAAAAGAGTCAAAAAAAGAACCAAAACAGCCTCATTTTGCTATTTTTTTTGCAAATATACAAAATATGTTGTAAAACATACAACCTTTTGCAAAGCTTTTATTATTCGGGGCTGAAGGATGAAAAAATTGTTGAAAACCTGTTAATTATTTGTGAATTTTCTTGTTAAAATTTTGTTTATAAGAATTTAATTTATACATTTGTGTATCTATTATTTATCTATTTATCAACGAAACAGTAAAATTATGAGAAAAAACTTATTTCTATTTTGTGCATCTGGCACATTTGCTTTATTTGCTATCACAGCTTGTGAAAAGAGCGAGTATGACATCACTGTCGAAAATCCAGCTCAAGTGGAAAACGTATGCGTCGCTGACATCTGGGACAATATAGGCGGCGAGTATTCAGGCAACTTCACATCGTCTGAAATTAGAAAGATCAGCGCCAACGTGACAGACCTCGGAGATCGCGCCATTGCAGTTGACTTCGGACAGGTCAAACTGAAGAACAGTTTGCCAATGACAAACCTTAAGTTCGACACCGTTTTCGCTAAGAAACAGAGCGACGGAACTTACACTTTCTCTGGCGAAACAACTATCGTTATAAACGACTACATCGTGCCGGGCACCGTCTTTGAATTTGAAGCCGCACTGACCGGGCATTCTGACGCAAACGGCAAATTGTCGTTCGAAATTTATTCTCCTGAACATAGTTTATCCGCCTCTTTTATTGGCTCTAAATAAAAAATATATTATCTTTGCGAGGGACTTTTTTCCAAGTCCCTCTTTTTTTGTAGAACTAAATATTATAAAAAATGAAGAAATTTTTTTATTACTTGGCAGCTTTTTCAGTATGCCTTTCTGCGTTCACCTCTTGTGAAAAAGACGATGATGACGACACTGAAAAGATTGTGAAGTTTGACGGCGAGTTGAAATCTTCTGTAATCAGCATGGACGGCGTTGCCGAGATTGAATACGAAGGAACATTCGCTGACATCAAAGTGCCTGCTCAGGGCATATCTGTTGAAGATGTCTATATTTCAATTTCTGGCGACACAATCTTCTACAGCGCCGAAAGCGTCGGTTTTGAGTCTAATGTCACAGATGACGCAACTGCTCGCATTTCTGGTTTTTCTGTCGGAAATTCTTTCATCTCTTTGAAGTTCGACGTTTCTACAACTGTTGAAGGCAATAAATTAAACATGGTTTTCACATTTACAACAAAAGGAGAAAACAACTCTAACGATGATTCTAAAGAAAACGAAGAAACTGGAAACGACGAAAATACAGACGAGCTTAGCATCTTCGGAACTTACACTGGCTCTTATGTGTTTAACAACGACACTACAGAAAAAAGCCTCAAAATTTCTGAAGTTAACGCAGATTCAATATGTATTGACCTCGGCAAGATGAAGTTCTCAGATAAAATGCCTGTTGAACCAGAAATCAAATTCAACGCTGCTTACTCTAAAAAAGAAGACGGAACTTACGTAATAGAAAAGCAGACTGTTGTTTTAGATGAAGGCATGGGCATCACTGCGGACATAGAAGGCTATCAGGATGGCAAATTCTTCAACGTAGCCATGGTTGCTAATGTTTTTAACAATACGTACCCTATGACCTACTCTGGTTCTAAGTACTAATTTAAACAGGACAAAACAGAAAGGCAAGCCTGAAATTCTCGGACTTGCCTTTTTTTTTCAAGATTGGCTTCCTTATACATTCACATAATTTACTATAAACAAGCCAGTTAACCTGCAATCAAAACTTTCCCATCATCCTCGCTAAAAAAAATCTCAAAAAAAATCCTTTTTTTATTTGCCATTTTAAAATCTTGATGTAAATTTGCGGCATCAAAATCAAAAAGATAAAAGAGTCATGAGACAGAATTTTTTTACATACTTTTATTTTTACTTTTACTTCTGTAGGTAAGAGCGGGTTTTGGTATTTAAGAGAGTAAACAAATAAAATTAAATATTAAGTCCCGCAGAAATGTGGGACTTTTTTTATTAACAACAAATATATACGACAATGGTTAAATTAACAGCGGCTTCGTTCCGATTTTACTTTTACTTCTTTTTTTACTTTGTGAGTATTCATAAGGTGAGATAACCTATTGCGTGTATGTAAAATTTAGGGTCTCACCGGTTGGTGAGACTTTTTTTTTAGATTAATCAGAATATAAAACATAAAAAAATGAAAAAGGTTGCGATTCAAGGTATAGCGGGTTCATTCCATGACATAGCCGCTCGTGAGTATTTCAAAGGCGAAGAAATCGAGATCATCGCCTGCGACACATTCAAACATGTGTTTGAGACTATGCGCTCTGACTCATCATTATTCGCGCTTGTTGCCATAGAAAACACCATTGCCGGCAGCTTGCTTGCAAACCATCATCTGCTAAAAGAGAGCGGACTTAAGATTATCGGCGAACAGAAACTGCGCATCTGCCACAATCTTGCAGCACTTCCGGGACAGAGCATTGACGATATAAAGGAGGCCTACTCGCACCCTATCGCCTTGATGCAATGCGGAGACTTTCTCCAGACTAACAAACACATCAAGGCCATTGAAAGCGACGACACCGCATCAAGCGCTAAGCGTGTCGCCGAAGAGGGGATAAAGGGTCACGCCGCAATATGCGGAGAACTTGCAGCCGAGATATACGGGCTTGAGATTGTTGCCAGAGGCATCGAGACCAACAAACGAAACTTCACACGTTTCTTGGCAATCACAGACTCTTGGAACGCTGACGACATCATCAAGAACCAGAATGTGGACAAAGCCTCTTTGGTGTTCACTCTTCCTCACGAAGAAGGCTCGCTCGCAAAAGTTCTTTCAATACTGTCTTACTACGACATGAATCTCACAAAAATACAGTCGCTACCTATTGTCGGCCGCGAATGGGAATACCAATTCTACACCGACTTGAAATTTGAAAATTATCTGAAGTACAAACAGGCTCTCGACGCAATCGGACCTTTGACAAAAGACCTTCAGATATTAGGCGAATATTGCGAAAACATCTAATAAAAAAACTCATAATAATATATAAAGAATAATAAATTAAATTTTACAATATGGAATTAGAAAAAATTACGCTTCCTGGATTGGAAGACAAGAGACCGTTGGTAATCGCTGGACCATGCAGCGCTGAAACAGAAGAACAAGTTATGGAAACTGCAAGACAGCTTGCAGCTCAGGGTGTTAAAATTTTCCGCGCCGGAGTTTGGAAACCGCGCACAAAGCCAGGAGGCTTCGAAGGTATCGGAACTGAAGCTCTCGGCTGGCTTAAAAAAGTGAAGCAAGAGACTGGCATGTACGTTTCCACCGAAGTTGCGACAGCCAAACATGTGCAGGAAGCCCTTAAATTCGGAATTGACCTGCTTTGGGTAGGAGCAAGAACTACGGCAAACCCTTTCGCTGTGCAGGAAATTGCAGACGCCCTTAAAGGTGTTGACATTCCTGTGCTTATCAAAAACCCTGTAAACCCAGACCTTGAACTTTGGATTGGAGCAATAGAACGTCTGCACAACGCAGGGCTTCGCAAACTTGGCGTAATCCACAGAGGGTTCAGCTCGTACGATAAAAAACTGTACCGCAACCTTCCGCAGTGGCATATTCCTATCGAACTTCACCGCCGCATTCCGAACTTGCCTATCATCTGCGACCCCAGCCATATCGGCGGACGCCGTGACCTGATTGCTCCTCTTTGCCAGCAGGCTATGGACCTTCAGTTCGACGGACTTATCATCGAGTCTCACAACAACCCGGACTCAGCTTGGAGCGACAAAGACCAGCAGATTACGCCTGATGTTTTATCTCTCATTCTCAACACATTGGTTATCAGAGAAATGAACCAAACCACAGAAAGCCTTGCCGCACTGCGCAAACAGATTGACGAGATAGACATGAGCTTGACCGAACTTCTTGCAAAACGTATGCGCGTTGCAGGAGAAATTGGCCAGTACAAAAAAGAGCACGGCATGGCAATCCTTCAGGCTACACGTTACGACGAAATTCTGTCTAAACGAATTGCAGAAGGCGAAATCATGGGTATGAGCGGCGAATTTATGAAGACAATTCTCGAAGCCATTCACACCGAATCTGTACGCAAACAGATGGAAATCATGAACAAATAACTTTCGGACAAACACTGAAAGCCTCTACAAAAAAACAGATATTTCTTTGTGCATCATATTTTTGAATGGAAGAAATAACAAAACGCAAAGAGTGTCTGCTCTTACGGTCTCAGAGCTATGTTCTGAGACCGTTTTATTTTATTCAAGCTCCTACAATTTGTCATTTCTTTATGCTGCTTATACATAAAAAATAGTAAATTTGCACATTATTTATATTTAACAACTCTACAGATGGAAAACAATTTGTTCTCTGCCCTTCCTTACAAGGTGGCAGACATATCTTTAGCCGATTTCGGACGCAAAGAGCTTGACATTGCTGAACATGAGATGCCGGGGCTTATGGCTATCCGCAAAAAATACGCTCCCCAAAAACCACTTGCCGGCGTAAGAGTTAGCGGCAGTCTGCACATGACTATTCAGACGG
The DNA here is from genome assembly GCA_937915765.1 of uncultured Bacteroidales bacterium. GTDB lineage: Bacteria > Bacteroidota > Bacteroidia > Bacteroidales > Paludibacteraceae > RGIG9379. The sequence continues at coordinate 44,087 of CALGHE010000098.1, forward strand.
CTGTCTTGATTGAGACACTTAAAGAGCTTGGAGCTGACGTGCGTTGGGCTAGCTGTAACATATTCTCCACTCAAGACCACGCCGCTGCTGCTATCGCTAAAGGCGGCACTCCCGTGTTCGCATGGAAAGGTGAAAGCCTTGAAGAGTACTGGGACTGCACATACCGCGCTTTGACTTGGGACGACGGCAAGGGCCCTCAGCTCATCGTTGACGACGGGGGAGATGCGACATTGCTTATCCACAAAGGATACGAACTTGAAAACGGTTCAGACTGGGTGAACTCTGAAAGTTCTAGCCATGAAGAAGAGGTAATAAAGGCTCTCTTGAAGAAAGTTTACGAAAAAGACCCTCAACACTGGCACAAGGTTGTGGCTGATGTGAAAGGAGTTTCTGAAGAGACTACTACCGGCGTGCACCGCCTGTACCAAAGATACGAAAGAGGCGAACTGCTCTTCCCTGCCATCAATGTGAACGACTCTGTGACAAAGAGCAAGTTCGACAATTTGTACGGCTGCCGCGAGTCGCTCGTGGACGGAATTAAACGCGCTACCGACGTGATGATTGCCGGAAAAATTGCGGTTGTCTGCGGCTACGGCGACGTGGGCAAAGGCTGCGTTCAGGCTCTTAAAGGCTTAGGCGCTACAATATGGGTGACCGAAGTTGACCCTATATGCGCGCTTCAGGCGGCTATGGAAGGTTATCGTGTGGTGACAGTCGAAGAGACTTTAGGCTTGGCCGACATATATGTGACAACTACAGGAAACTGCAAAATCATCACTATCGAACACATGCAAAAGATGAGAGACCAGGCTATCGTCTGCAACATCGGACACTTTGACAACGAAATCGAAGTGAGCAAACTTGAGGCGTTCCCTAACATCAAACGCACAAACATCAAGCCGCAGGTGGACAAATACACGTTCCCAGGCGGCAACTCAATATACCTGCTTGCCGAAGGACGCCTTGTGAACTTGGGATGCGCTACCGGTCACCCTTCGTTCGTGATGAGCAACTCGTTCTCTAACCAGACCCTTGCTCAGATGGACTTGTGGGAAAATCGCGGCAAGTACGAAAACAAGGTTTACACTCTTCCGAAAAAACTTGACGAAGAGGTTGCCAGACTGCATTTGGAACGCATCGGCGCTCACCTCACAAAACTGACTCAGGAGCAGGCAGACTACATCGGCGTGCCTGTTGACGGCCCGTTCAAGTCTGAATTGTACAGATATTAATTTAAAGCAACTACTTCTATAAAAATCAGCTTGACCTAATTTATAGATGTTGCCTTAATCAAATTACACAAAAAGCAGCCGGAGACTATTCCGGTTGCTTTTGAATTTCTTAACAACACAATTTTATGAGAAAAAACTTCGGATCTAAATCATGGCTCTTTCCTATGCCAGTCTTTATCGTTGCAGCATACGACGAGAACGGCAAACCAAACTGCATGAACGCAGCTTGGGGCGGGATGTACACAGACAACACTGTCGGCGTTTGTATCGACATAAGCCATAAAACAACAAAAGACATACTGAAAAGCAAGGCCTTCACCATCAGCATGGCTACGGTGGATTATGTTGCCGCCTGCGATTATGTAGGCATAGTCTCCGGAAACAACGAGCCTGACAAATTTGCAAAAGCAGGATTCTCTGCCACCAAGTCCGAATTTGTCAACGCCCCTATCATTAAAGAGCTGCCAATGACAATAGAGTGCGAACTGCTCAGTTACGACGAGGAGAGCTGCTTCATGACAGGGAGGATTGCAAACATCTCTGCTGACGAATCTGTGCTTGACGACAACGGTGAGATTGACTATAACAAACTGCGTCCTATCACATACAACCCCGTGAAGCGTAACTATATCGCTTTGGGCGAGGTCGTCGGGAAGGCTTTCTGTGACGGAAAGAAACTTAAATCATAGCTCTCGGAATATTTATCCGCAAAAATATAAAACAGCAGAGCTTACATTTTAGGCAACTTCAAACAATTGTGTTAACTTTGTGCCATAGTAACACAACAAAACATATAACGTCATGTGCATACCCGGTACAGCGCTCAGTCGCTACATAAATTTTTATACTGATTTCGCCTTCAAGAAGTTTTTCGGCACTGAGGCGAACAAGGATTTGCTTATCAGTTTCTTAAATGCTCTGCTGAACTTTAAGGATGACAAAGAGATTGTTGACCTCACCTACTTCAACACAGAGCAATTAGGATACAGCAACAACGAAAGACGAGCTATTTACGATGTCTATTGCCAGACAAAAGGGGGCGAACGCTTCATTGTTGAAATGCAGAAAGCTAAGCAGGACAACTTTAGAGACAGAGCGCTTTACTACTCCTCCTTCGCCATTCAAGAGCAAGGACAAAAAGGTGCAAAGGAGAATATGTCATGGGACTACAAATTATCACCGGTTTACGTTGTGGGCATCCTCGATTTCAAGATGGACGACTCTCCGAAAAAATCAAACAACGTGATAACAAGAATCAAGTTGAAGGACGAAGATAACGAGGTATTTAATGAAAACCTGAATTTCATATTCATCGAAATGCCAAAGTTCAGAAAGGAAGAATCTGAATTAGAGACAATTATAGACAAATGGCTCTATGCCATCAAGAACCTATACCGTCTGCAAGACAAGCCTGCGGCTTTGACGGAAGGCATCTTCAACAAACTCTTCGAAGTAGCTGAAATCGCAGCTTTCTCAAAAAACGAGCGTTACGACTACGAAGAGAACCTGAAGAATTTTCTTGATTGGTTCAACATCATGAGAACTGCAAAAAATGAAGGGCTTGCGGAAGGCAAGGAAATTGGAATAGAAGCTGGCAGAATAGAAGGACGTGCAGAAGGACGTGCAGAAGGACGTGCAGAAGGAGAACTTGCCATGCTGTCTAAACTTGTGCTTGCAAAGAAAAAGAAAGGGAATACAGTGACTGAAATTGCAGACATGCTGGAGATTGACATTAAGGTAGTTGAAGAGATTTTGAATGGCAAAAGTGTCATTTGAAATTCAACAGGCGGCAATTTGGTCAGTCCGCTTGCGTTAACAATCTTTTTTTGCAAAACTATTATTCCATATAGAATTCGCAAAACAAAACCAATACTTTTTATAACATCTAAAAAACAGTAAATTAAGGACTGAAAAGATAACACAAACTTATGAAACCATTTTTTTTCATTTCAATGTTCATCATATATGTTGCGGCAAACGGATATGTGCTGGCTCGGATCTTCAAAAATGTGCTGAACGGTTTTCCTATGCTTAAGGCAGCTTGCACATTGCTGTTCGGCATAATGATTTCATGCCTTGTCATTTTTTTCGCCATCAGAGGTATAGAGATGCCAATACAGTTGCAAAGAATAATATATCTCTGCGGAACATCATGGCTGATAGTCATTCTGTTCGCCACAATAACCTTTGCTCTGTTTGACATCGCCAAACTGGTTATGCCTTCTTTTAAATACGGCACCCATTGCGCCATCTGCCTCACTGCTTTCATTTTGGCTTTAGGCTACAAGAACTACCAAAAACCGGAGGTTTGCAGAATTGAAATCCAGACTGACAAAAAGCTCAGTTCGCCGGTCAAGGTCGTCGCCGTAAGCGATGTGCATCTTGGTGTAGGCACAAACAAAGCTATCTTGAAAAAATACGTGAACATGATAAACGCAGAACAGCCCGACCTCATAATTATTGCGGGCGACCTTATCGACAACTCTACAGAACCGCTTTTCAAACAAAAAATGCAGGAAGAGTTGTCTTGCCTGAAAGCTCCATTAGGCATATTTATGGCACCTGGTAACCATGAATACATAAGCAACATAGACAGCTGCAAAAAATTCACTAGCCTGACTCCAATTAAAATGCTTAGAGACAGTATAGTTCGGCTTGACTGCAACATAAATATCATCTGCAGAGACGACAAGCACAACCGCAACAGACAACCTTTGGAAGAGCTTGTGCGGTCTGTTGACAAAGATGCCGTGTCCATACTTTTAGATCATCAGCCATTTGACGTGGCTAAAAAAGACTCTTTAGGCATTGACATTCAGTTTAGCGGACACACTCACCGCGGACAAGTTTGGCCAATCAGCCTGATTACAGACGCTTTATTTGAACAAAGTCACGGATACCGCAAGTGGAAAAACTCGCACGTTTACGTGTCTTCCGGCTTGTCCTTATGGGGTGCACCGTTCCGTATCGGCACAAACTCAGACATGGCTGTATTCACCATATCAGGGAAATAACGTCCTTATCTTCAATACGATTTCGGGTGCGATTTATGCAAAAAGTGCAACTTTCGCCCTTAATGTTTTGATTTTACAATTTTTTTGCGCTACATTTAGGCAATCGCACTAAGACGAAGACAAGGAGGGCTTATGAACACAATTCTGATAAAAAAAATAAAGCTGAACAACAGCGACAAAGATATACTCATCTCCGGCAATCGATTTGAACGCATAGCTGAAGAGATAAGCATATCTGCAGATATAGAGATAAACGGCGCTGGCATGGCTATCATTCCGCCATTTTACAACGGGCACTGCCACTCTGCCATGACCCTTTTGCGCGGATATGCAGACGACATGCTTCTTGACAAATGGCTTAACGAATACATCTGGCCATTTGAAGCCAAAATGTCTGCAGCTGACATATACGCAGGCTCTCGCCTCGCCATTTTGGAGATGATAAAGTCCGGGACCGTTTTTTTCTGCGACATGTATTGGGACGAAGAACAGACAATCCGGGCAGCAGAAGAGATGGGTGTCAGAGCCTCCATCGGCGTGTCTATGATGGACAGGCTCGACCCTAAAACATTAAAGCGTAACTTCGAGTTTCTTGCAGAGGAGCACAACTACTCGTCGCGCATATCCCTGAACGTCGCTCCGCACGCCATTTATACGGTTGGCAAAGAATTGCTTTGCAAGTGCCGCGACGCTGCGGAAAAAAACAATCTGTTTCTCAGCATGCACCTTTCAGAAACGCAGAAAGAGATAAAAGACTGCCTTGCAGAGAACGGCACCACTCCTGTTCGCTACCTAGAGAAACTTGGATTGCTCGGCGAGAACTCTGTGTTTGCTCACGTTGTACATGTTGACGAAGGCGAGGCCGAAATCCTCGCAAAAACCAAATCTGTCGTTGTGCACAATCCTGCATCAAACATGAAACTGTCCAGCGGAGTCCTTAAAATGTCTCTGCTACAAGAAAAAGGATGCCGCGTCATGTTAGGCACAGACGGGACATCATCCAACAACAATCTTTGCATGCTCGACGAGATGAAACTGGCGGCTCTGCTTGCCAAAGTCTCTGACCGTCCGGATCTGGCCTCTGCCGACGAAATATTCGAAATGGCCACAGCCAAAGGCGCCGCCTATTTCAACATCAATGCAGGAAAGATTGAAGAAGGAAAACTTGCTGACGCCCTTTTAATCGACTTGAAGAACGAAAGGCTCGTGCCTAATTACAATCTTATTTCTAACCTTGTCTATTCTGCCGACTGCAGCTGTATCGACACAGTTATATGCGACGGCCAGATTATCATGCAAAATCACAAAGTCAAGGGCGAAGGTGAGATTATTGATGAAGCTATAAAAGTTTGCGAAAAACTATCAAAGGCTTAAAGTACTATAGAGCAGCCGAAAAAAAGGCTGACAAAAACGTCAAGCTATCTCCATAAGTTTTATGTGACATAGCTTGACTTTTTTATGCTAAAGCTGAAAGTTACCAGTTCATTTCAAAGCCAGCCTTCCTTTCTGTACCACTCTATGCACTCTTCCAACCCCTTATCCAACGGATAATCAGCCTTAAAGCCCAAATCCTTTTTAAGAGGCTCAATGTCGCACTTCCAGTTTCGTGCAGAAAGTATATTGTATTTATCCTTGTTCAGCGTAGGTGTGATACCAAACCAGCCGCAAACCGTATCAAGCGTATAAGCGATAGCCTTTACCAAGAAGCACGGCACACGCACAGGCACAGCCCAAGCTATCCCTAACTTTTTCATTGCCAATTTTGTGTAATCATCAGAGTTCCACACATCGCCATCCGCAACAAAATACTCCTTGCCTACCGCCTTTTTATCCACACTCAAAAAGATAGCCTTAACCAAATCCTTAACATAAATAAATGTGATGAACTGAGGCTCAAACCCGATAGCCGGATTCAGATGCCTTGACAAAGTCTGAAGCATCACAAAATAATCCTTTTCCCTCGGTCCGTAAACACCTGTCGGACGCAAAATTGTATAAGGGAAATTCTGCAAAGAGCGCAGATAACGCTCTGTCTTCAACTTGCTGAAACCATAAGCCGTATCAGGCTTAGGCTCGTCGTCAAGTTTCAGTTCAGCAAGAGACTCCGGATTTCCTGGTCCGAAAGCCGACAAACTGCTCATATAAACAAACTGCTCCGGCACCATATCCGCCTCCATTAAAGCTTCTATGAAATTTTTAGTATATTCAAAATTAACTCTGTCAAAATCAGAAATATGCTTACACTTAGTCAAGCCCATGTTATGAATAATAACATCCCATTTGCCAAATTTTTCCTTATGCTCTTTCAGCAAAGCCACCGCCTCGTCTCGCTTAGAATAAGGGATATCTATAAAATTCAAGTCCGGAAACGGCAAATACTTCTTGCTGCTCGACGCTCGCAGACCAGCCCACACTTCGCCTCTGTTCAAAGCCTCTTCCACAATAAAGCTGCCAATGAAACCCGACGCTCCTGTAACCAATATTTTCATAAAGCAATATATTTCAAATTTAAATATTAATAATTATATCACCGCCTCATAAATCCTCTTTCCGTCATGCTCAACCCACTCCGGCTCTT
>CALGHE010000099.1 GCA_937915765.1 uncultured Bacteroidales bacterium
TTCTGTTTTCTGATGCTTAACAAAATATTTTAGAAAAATTTAAACAGCTTCTTAAAACTTTTCATATCCACGTTTTTTTATTGTCAACAGTGCAAATATATTAATATTTTTCACAAAAGCAAGTCTCGCTCAAACTATGGCAACACTTTTTTATTTGTCTGAACATCTGTTATTCTAAAAGAAATCGGAAGCGTATATTTCGTCCTGACCGGCTTGCCTCTATACTCCGCCGGTTTCCACCTAGGCATCAGTTTCACGACACGCACCGCCTCTGCGTCGAGCGACGGATGCACGCTCCTAAGCACCTCAACATCAGAAATAGAGCCATCTTTCTCCACTACAAAAACCACTATCACACGGCCCTGAACTCCATTACTAACCGCATCTTCAGGATATTTGATGTTCTCTCTCAAAAACTTAAACATTTCTTCATTGCCACCTACAAATTCAGCCATCTTCTCCGCCCTCCATACAACTCCTATGTCCATGAAGTCAAAAGAAATAGGACAAGAGACCCGCGAACGCACAGGCTTGCCATTCTTTTGCAACGGAGTCCATTTAGGCATACGACTTAACACACGAGCCACCTCCGCATCAAGTTTCGGATGCAATCCTTTGACAATCTTAACGTCTGATACAGAACCATCTTTATCCACTACAAAATTCACAAGCACATCGCCCTGAATTTCGCCTATTCCTGCCAGATTTTCCAAAACAAGACGCTGTTTCACATATTTCGCCAATCCGTCAAAGTCGTCCTTTTCATGATTCGAAGCAAACGTTCCAACTGACGTTAACATCAGAAGCAAAAAAAATTCAAATTTCTTCATAACAGAAAATCTTTTACAGCAACCTCTATTAGAAATCACAAAACGTAACTTTGCAGAAGTTGCCTAAATTAGTCCAACAAAAAAACAATCACTCAGACACCATTTCTGACATCTTTAATGGTTTAAAAACGAACGGCAAAGTGAACATCGAACGGACTGGCTTCCCTCGCTCAGTTGCCGGAGTCCACTTCCCCGACATCAGTTTCACCACACGCACCGACTCTGCGTCGAGCGACGGATGCACGCTCCTAACCACCTCAACATCAGAAATAGAGCCGTCTTTCTCCACTACAAACTTCACATACACACGGCCATGAATATTAGCACCTTTTTCATTTGCCTGCAACACATCTTCAGGGTATTTGACGTTTTCGCTCAGAAACTTAATCATTTCTTCATTGCCACCTATAAACTCAGCCTTCTTAGCAACAACTATAACTAGCTCCTCTTCTGCTGCGGACAAATTACCGTCACAAAAAAATACCGCAATAAGAGCCACTACCACCGATACAAAACCAAATCTCCTTAATTTCATAAAATTCCATTTTAAAATTCATAATAAGACAAATATATACAAACATTTTAATAAAAGCAAAGGAAAGTTCCATGCAAATATTTTGATTCTTTCATTAAAGATTCACATCCGAAACCGGCTGCTCTCTATTATCGTCAAAAGGCTCATCCGGAAAGAAAGACTTTACAGAACAGTTAAAAATGACGGCAAGTTCATTTTATGAAGAGTGGTCGCCTTTCATAAATCGCCAACCATCGGCTGGCAATTTGAAATCGTCAGACTCAGTTAGCGAATTAGAACTTGACGAAAACCTCCTGCTCATTTAAATTCGCCAGCCAGTGGCTGACGAATTTAAATGGTCTGACTTCTTTGCCATTGGCTTCAGTCATCATATTGAAATTATGGCAAAAGCAAAGACTTTAGATGCCCGGTTGTTTTACATACACGAATCTGCAACACGATTCTGGAACAAGTACACTTTGAGAGATTATCTCAAAGCCGACTTATATAAACACAGAGGAACGCTTCCAAACAATTTCACATCTACAATTCCAAGTGCGCAACAAGCTTTAAAAGCTGTAAACACATTTAAAGATGAATATCTATTGGATTTCATCAACATAGAGCATCTAAAAATATGCCCGAACGATTCCGCAATGCACTGCCCGACATTGAAAAGCTGAAAAAGTTGCTATAATTGCCAAATAGTCTGCACCTCACACAATTCAGCCAGTGATTTTCAGCGCTCCATGCGTCAAGAATCTCTGGCTGTCTTACGCAAAAAGAACCGAGCGGATTCCTTTCATAAGCCGAGGCTATTCCGTCACTTTCGCTTCACTCAAAAAAAACAAATCGCCACATTCGGCACATTTCAAACCGCTTTAAATTTCCTACTATAAATTTAATTTTGTATCTTTGCAGAAATTTTTAACTGATTAATAATGATTACAGCTACAGATATTGTTGTTCAATTCGGAAAGAGGATTCTGTTTCAGGACGTGAACCTCAAGTTTACAAGCGGAAACTGCTACGGTATAATCGGAGCCAACGGCGCAGGGAAGTCAACATTCCTAAAGGTCATCAGCGGCGAGCTGTCACCTACCAAAGGCTCTATCACAATCGCTCCGGGCGAGCGTCTTTCTGTCCTTAAACAGGACCACTTCGAGTTTGACGAATGTACTGTAATTGAAACTGTGCTTCGCGGACACGAACCTTTGTGGAACGTGATGCAGGAGAAGGACGCGCTGTACGCCAAAGAAGACTTCTCTGACGCAGACGGAATACGCGCTTCTGAACTGGAAGAGAAATTTGCTGAGATGGACGGATGGAACGCAGAAAGTGATGCGGCCAACCTGCTCAGCGGCCTTGGCATAAAGGAGGACCTTCACTACAAACTGATGAAGGAACTCAGCGGTAAGGAGAAGGTGCGCGTGCTGCTTGCCCAGGCTCTTTTCGGAAAGCCGGACAACCTGCTTCTCGACGAGCCTACCAACGACCTCGACCTCGAAACGGTCACTTGGTTGGAAAACTATCTCTCTAATTTTGAAAACACGGTGCTTGTCGTTTCGCACGACCGTCACTTCCTTGACTCTGTCTGCACCCACACTGTGGACATTGACTACGGCAAGATTTCTCAGTTCGCCGGAAACTACAGCTTCTGGTACGAGTCAAGCCAGCTTGCTCTGCGCCAGCAGGCTCAGCAGAACAAGAAGGCGGAAGAGAAACGCAAGGAACTCATGGAGTTCATCTCCCGATTCAGCGCTAACGTGGCTAAGTCTAAGCAGACTACAAGCCGCAAAAAGATGCTCGAAAAACTTAATATTGAGGAGATTCAGCCTTCTACTCGCAAATATCCGGGTATCATATTCACTCCAGACCGCGAGCCAGGCAACCGCATTATCGAGGTTAAAGGTCTGACTCACAGCATTGAGGGCGACTTGCTTTTCAAGGACGTGAACTTCAACGTTGAAAAGGACGACAAGATTGCGTTCATCTCTAAAGACCCGCGCGCCATGACTGCGTTCTTCGAAATCATAAACGGAAACATGAAGGCGGACGCCGGAACTTACGAATGGGGCGTGACAATCACTCCGGCTTACTTGCCGCTCGACAACACAAACTTCTTCAACACAGACCTCAATCTGGTTGAATGGCTCGGACAGTTCTCGCCGGACACAAGCGAATCGTTCGTGCGCGGATACCTCGGCAGAATGCTCTTCTCCGGCGAAGAGATTTACAAAAAGGCAAGCGTGCTTTCGGGTGGAGAAAAAATGCGCTGCATGATTTCAAGAATGATGCTCAAGAACGCAAACTGTCTTGTGCTGGACTCGCCTACAAACCACCTCGACCTTGAGTCTATTCAGGCTTTCAACAACACCCTGAAGGCTTTCAAGGGCAACGTGCTGATGTCTTCTCACGACCATGAGTTCATTCAGACTGTCTGCAACCGTATCATCGAGCTTACTCCAAACGGAATCATCGACAAACGTATGGATTATGACGATTACATCACCGACGACAGCATCAAGGAACTGAAAGAAAAGATGTATAAAAGATAATATTCAAAAACGCAAATTTCGAAGTCGTTCCGCGGCTTCGGAATTTGTTTTTTTAGGACGTTGGCGCAGCGCTTTTATGTGCTGGTCGTCGTCCTTTTCATTAACTAATTTTTTTGCAAGATGAAAATTTTGAAATATTTGCAGTTGCTCCTTGTTGCCACAACGCTTTTCTCGTGCAGGGAGAAAAACAAGTTTTCTAATGTTGACCTAAGCGGCGTTGCTGTTGACACGTTCAAGTTTGAACGGCTCGACATCGACTACAGAGACATCGACACGAACAATGTAGCTGGTTCGCTCGCAACTCTCAAAGAGCGTTACGGCGATTATATCAACCTGTTTTCCTTGCATGTGCTGAATGTGGGACACATAGACTCTGTCTCGACCCATGCCATAATAAAGCAGTTCCTCTCTCACCCTGAATACAGAAAGATATTCATGGCTTGCGATTCTGTTTACAGCGACGGATTTGCAAAGGAGGAGAGCGAAATCACGTCTGCTTTCAGATATTTCAAATATTACTTTCCGGAGAAAAACATACCAAAGAGAATCATTGTGCAGATGTCAGGCTTCGGACAAAACACAGCTGTCACAAACGACGTGCTGGCCATCTCCCTGGATTATTACCTCGGAACTGAATATGACGCATACAAGTCGTACATGTACGAATATATGATACGGAACTGCACGCGCGAAAAGTTAGTTCCAAACATGATGTACGCATGGATTCAGACTGAGTTCACCAACCCTGTCCCTGCCCCGAAACTGATAGACGCGATGGTTTACGAAGGCAAACTGCACTATCTGCTCGAAGTTATGCTTCCGGAGACTAAGAAAGAGGTCATAATGGGCTACACAAAAGAACAGTGGGACTGGTGCAAGGCTAACGAAAGCGCCATGTGGCATTTCATCGCAGAGAACAAACATCTTTACAGCACAGACCGTCTGGATGTCTCTAAATATACCGGAGTCGCTCCGAAAACAGCCTACTTCCCTGACGAGTCGCCAGACCGTACAGGAATATGGATAGGCTGGCAGATTGTGAAGGAATACATCAAAAACAATCCTGATGTGACGTTGGACAAACTGATGGAAACGGACGCTCAGACTATCCTGTCCGGCTCCAGATATAACCCTAAATAAGGCAGCGACGTGAAGAAGACTCTTGTCATACTCTTAGGACCGACGGGCGTGGGAAAGACGGAGCTGTGCCTGTCCTTGGCTGAAGAGCTTAACACGGAGATTGTCTCGTGCGACTCAAGGCAGTTCTTCAGAGAACTGAAAATCGGGACGGCAGCCCCGACTGAGGCTCAGATGCAAAGGGTGAAGCACCACCTTGTAGGCAATCTCTCCATCTTCGACTATTACAGCTGCGGACGGTTTGAGATCGACGCTCTGAAGAAACTTGACGAACTGTTTCTGTCTAAAGATGTTGTGCTGATGACCGGAGGCTCGATGCTCTACATAGACGCAATCTGCAAGGGTATTGACGATATTCCGAACGTTGACCAAGAGCTGCGCGACAGCCTGCACGAAAGGTACGCTAACGAAGGCATCGACAACATCCTGTCGGAACTGAAACTGCTGGACCCCGAATATTACGACTTGGTGGACAAAAAGAACCATAAGCGAATCATTCACGCTCTTGAAATCTGTCTGACTTCGGGCAAGACATTTTCGTCTTTCAGAAAAGAGACTGCCAAGGCTCGACCTTTTGACATAATTAAAATAGGGCTTAATCTTCCGCGCGAAGAGCTGTACGACCGCATCAACAAGCGTGTGGACATCATGTTTGAAGAAGGTCTTCTGGAAGAGGCTAAAAAGTTCTATCCGCACAGAAACTTGAACTCGCTGAACACAGTGGGCTACAAAGAGCTGTTTGAGTATTTCGACGGCAACTGGGAGCTGGATTTTGCCAAAAACATGATAAAGCAGAACTCGCGCAGGTACGCAAAAAAACAGCTAACGTGGTTTAATCGCGACAAAGACATAAACTGGTTCAGGCCAGACCAGCAGAAGGAAATATTGTCGTTTCTGAAAAACAGGCTGAAGGATTGAAAAGAGCTGAGAGATTATTCTCTCGGCTCTTTTTTCTCTTGCTCGCCGGACGCTTTGTGACGATTCTGAATCTCTGTTTTTTTGCGCAGCAAGAACCACAAGACACAAAGCAGCACAGCCATGCCTCCTACCGTCAAAAGTATCTGCTCTAACGAGGCTGTCCCTTTGATATAGCCAAAAACTGCCATAATCAGCGTGTATGCGGCAAGAGCTAACACAATAATTGCATTTTTACTCTTCTTCATGAGGTACTTTTATATTTAATAGTTTGTTAAAAATTCCATAACTCTGTGGATAAATAACGTTCGCCTGTGTCAGGAAGCAACGCTACAATATTTTTGCCCTTGAACTCTTCCCTTTTAGATAATTGCAAAGCGGCCGCAACAGCTGCACCTGAAGAAATGCCCACAAGCAGTCCCTCTTTCTGAGCCAACAGACGGCTCGCGCGCATTGCCTCATCTCCTGATACCGGAATAACCTCATCAACTACGGATGCGTCGTAATTCTTCGGCACAAAATTGGCCCCTATGCCCTGTATTTTGTGAGGAGCGGCAGCCTTTCCAGCAAGTACCTGCGACTCCATAGGCTCCACCGCCACGACTTTTATGTTCGGATTCAGTTCTTTCAGCCTTGCACCAGTTCCGCTCACCGTTCCGCCAGTTCCTACACATGCCACAAAAACATCAACCTTGCCGTCTGTATCATGCCAAATCTCCTCTGCAGTGTTTTTTCTGTGAGCCATAGGATTGGCTGGATTTTCAAATTGCTGGAGGATAATAGCTCCGTCTATCGAATCCCTCAGTTCCTCTGCCCTCCTGATAGAGCCTGCCATGCCGCTCGCACCGTCCGTCAAGACAATCTCCGCGCCATACGCTTTCAGCAAACTGCGCCGTTCTATGCTCATGGTTTCAGGCATTGTCAATATCAGCCTGTAACCTTTAACCGCAGCCACAAGAGCAAGCCCGACGCCAGTGTTTCCGCTCGTAGGCTCTATAATCGCAGCGCCTTTCTTCAGTTTGCCGGCACGTTCCGCCTCCTCCACCATCGCCAAAGCCACTCTGTCTTTAGAACTGCCTGCCGGATTAAAATACTCCAGTTTTGCAACAATCCGCGCCATAGCGCCCTCTGCCGATGCAAAACGACTCACCTCCAATAAAGGCGTGTTCCCTATCAAGTCTGTCAATCTGTCCGCTATCTTCATCTCAATTAATTATTTATTGTAAAACAAATGTCATGACGCAAAAATATCTCTTATCTCAGCACCATCACTTTTAAATCTGATATACAAAAAGACCAGAATGGCATTGTCACCTTCCAAGCTCATGCCCTCTAAATCTTGTACATCATCCACACTTTTACGCAACTCTTTTATCTTTTCTTTCGTAGCAACAAACTCGAAAGACAAAGAGTTCGCTCCCCTAATTACAATGCAAATTCACAGCTTCAGAAAACAGCCACACCACAGCAGACACCAAACAAAGTGCCACAGCAAAAGGGAAACGCCTTACAAAATTGATGAGTCCATTCAATTTTATCCCAAACACCACTCATAAAAAAACAGCACAATAAACGACGAACAAATATAAAAAAAATGTTTACAATGAACAATTTGTGATGAATTAATTACAATTACAGACGACAAAGTTCTACTTTCTGTCAAATTGCAGCATCACTTTTTCTTTTGATTTGCAAAAACGCCCAACAACATACAGCAAAAACACCAAACAGAACACCGCAAAAATGCCAAACAGAATACAGCAAAAACACCAATCAGAACACCGCAAAAATTCAAATCAGAATACCACAAAAACACCAAACAGAATACCGCAAAAAACACCAATCAGAACACCGCAAAAATTCCAAACAGAATACCGCAAAAACACAAAACAGAACACCGCAAAAATTCCAAACAGAACACCGCAAAAATTCCAAACAGAACACCGCAAAAATACCAAACGGCATACCGCAAAAATACCAAATAAAACACCGCAAAAATACCAAACAGAATACCACAAAAATACCAAACAGAATACTGCAAAAACACCAAACAGAATACCGCAAAAATACCAAACAGAATACCGCAAAAATGCCAAACAAAACACCGCAAAACACCAAACAGAATACCGCAAAACACCAAACAGAATACCGCAAAACACCAAACAGAATACCGCAAAAACACAAAACAGAACACCGCAAAAACTCCAAACAGAACACCGCAAAAACACAAAACGGCATACCACAAAAAGGACAAAAGTTTTTCAACAAAATCATTCAACAAACTTGCACGACAAGATTTTTAATTCTATATTTGCACAATAAAAACTTTAAAAAACATCTATGGAGTATTTAAAAAGAATGGCAGACTACCTGCTGCAAGACTACCTCGAAGCCTTCGGCGCTGTGCTGATAGAAGGCCCTAAATGGTGCGGAAAAACAACGACTGCAGAATACGCAGCCAAAAGCATTCTAAAAATGCAAGACCCCGACCATAGGGAAGAGTACCTAAAAACAGCCGCAACAAAACCTTCGTTTCTGCTGCAAGGGGAGGTCCCAAGACTCATAGACGAATGGCAAGACGCCCCTGTCATATGGGACGCAGTGCGCACCTTGGTTGATAAACGCTGTGAACCAGGACAATTTATACTAACCGGATCAAACAGCGTGGACAAAAGCAAGATACTGCACTCAGGCACCGGACGAATTGCACGCATGCGAATGCTTCCGATGAGCCTTTGGGAATCAGGAGAGTCAACAGGAGAAGTGTCACTGGACGAGCTGTTCAACAATCCAGACTACAACATAGACGGGAAAAGATCAGACTTGAGCGTTGAAAGAATCATATTTGCTGCATGCCGCGGAGGCTGGCCAGCCTCTATGAACGTACGTTCAGACAGAGCAAAACTTATGATTGCAAAAAACTACATCAACAGCGTTTGCACAGAAGACATATCTCGCATAGACGGAGTTAAAAGAAACGAGAAATTAGCACGAATGATATTGATGTCATACGCACGAAACATATCCACACTCGCAAAAAAGACGTCAATTCTGAACGATATCACATCCTCCGGAAACATAAACTGCTCAGACGAGACTCTGAACAGCTACATCAACGTGCTGGAACGACTTTTTGTAATTCAGGACATAGACGCTTGGTGTCCTTCAATACGAAGCAAAACAGCCATACGCAGTTCCGTAAAACGCTGTTTCTGCGACCCATCCATCGCGGTTGCCGCATTAGGGCAAACACCTGACTCTTTAAAACTACACATGAAGACATTCGGATTCATTTTCGAGCAGATGTGCATCAGAGACCTGCGTTCATACACGACCGACATGGACAGCCACATTTCCTATTACCACGACCGGTACGGACTGGAAGCAGACATCGTCCTGCACCAAAACAACGGAAGATACGCTCTAATCGAATGCAAACTCGGAAGCAGAGACATAGACAGCGGAGCTTCGCATCTGCTCGAAATTAAAAGGCTAATCAAGGAGTTCAACAAAAAAGAAGAGCAAGTGAAACTCAGAGAGCCGGACCTGCTCATTATCTTAACAGGAGGCGAACTGGCATACACCAGAGAAGACGGTGTGAAAATAATACCGCTAGGCTGCCTAAAAAACTGAGCTCTGAAGCGGAAAACTCCAGAGCTCAATTTAACATTCACACGAACGAACTTCATCAATCCACCAGCTCGTCGAGCAGAGCAATGTCCAGCACCTCTTTCATATCCTTGACATAATGGAAAGACAAGCCTTCTATATACACAGGCTTTATTTCATCTATATCCTTCTTATTATCGGCACAAAGCACTATTTCCTTAATGCCGGCACGCTTAGCTGCAAGAATTTTCTCCTTAATGCCCCCAACAGGCAAAACCTTTCCGCGCAAAGTAATTTCCCCAGTCATGGCAAGATTAGCCTTCACCTTACGTCTTGTAAACGAAGAGGCGAGCGATGTCAGCATTGTGATTCCGGCAGAAGGGCCGTCCTTAGGCACTGCACCCTCCGGCACATGAATATGCACGCTACACTCTTCAAACTTCTCGCTTGGAATTCCATATTTATCTGCATTAGCCCTCAGATATTCAAGAGCGAGCACCGCCGACTCCTTCATCACATCTCCAAGATTACCGGTAAGCGTCAGCTTAGGAGACTTAGACTTGCTCAGGCTAGACTCGATAAATAAGATTTCGCCACCGACAGATGTCCAAGCCAGCCCCGTCACCACACCTGCATAATCGTTGCCCTGATACTCGTCGTTAGAAAAACGTTCTGTGCCGAGATAATCAGCCAAATTGCCAGGAGTGATTTCATGATCAAAATCCTCGTTCAAGGCAATACGTCTTGCGATTTTCCTTAAAAGCTTCCCTATCTGCTTGTCAAGCTCTCTCACGCCAGACTCACGCGTATAACGTTCAATAATAGCCTTGTATGTATCATTTGAAAGCTTTAGTCCAACCTCTTCCAGCCCATGTTTTTCAAGAGCGCGAGGGTAAAGATGACGCTTGCCAATCTCAACTTTTTCCTCCAAAAGGTAGCCGCTAATTTCAATAAGCTCCATACGGTCAAGAAGCGGCTTAGGGATATTCGATATATTATTAGCCGTCGCGATGAACATCACATTCGACAGGTCGTAATCAATATCAAGGAAATTATCATGGAACGTATTATTCTGTTCAGGGTCAAGCACCTCAAGCAAAGCCGACGACGGGTCGCCTTTGAAGTCAGAGCCGACCTTGTCAATTTCGTCCAATATGAACACCGGATTAGAAGTTTCAGCCTTCTGCAAGCTCTGTATTATACGTCCGGGCATAGAGCCTATGTAAGTACGTCGATGTCCCCGTATTTCCGACTCGTCATGCAAGCCTCCGAGAGAAATTCTCACATACTTGCGCTTCAAGGCCTCGGCCACAGACTTGCCTAAAGAGGTCTTGCCCACACCCGGAGGGCCGTAAAGGCACAAGATAGGTGCTTTTTTATCCTTCTTCAGCTTAATCACAGCAAGATGCTCTATGATACGGTCCTTCACCTCCTCCATGCCAAAATGCTCTTTATCCAGCACCTTCTGTGCTGTCTTTAGATTGTGGCTGTCTTTAGAATATACGTTCCAAGGAAGACTCAGAATGGTCTCCACGTAATTCA
>CALGHE010000100.1 GCA_937915765.1 uncultured Bacteroidales bacterium
AATTCATTTCGAGGAATTTTTGAATTTATTTCGAGTAAATTGCTGAGCGAAAGAAGGGAGCAGTGCGGGCACTGTGACCGACTGACAATCAGCAAGTTGCCGAAACAAATCAAAAAGTGCCGAAAAGTTTACCAACCCACGGTTTGTACTTTTTAATTGTAAACGGTGAATTTATAGAACTCACCTTAAGTTCATATACGTTCCAAAACGGTCTCAATCAGTCCGCTTATTGAGCCTTTATAGTTTGTGTTCATGCTCTTATCCACCCTGCCGGCTATGATGCAGCACACGGTCATCGCCTTGTGTCCCAACAACTTAGCAAGCCCTGCAAGCGCCGAACTCTCCATTTCGAAATTAGTTATTTTCTCTCCGTTATAGTCAAAAGACATGATTTTCTCGTTCAAATTCGGGTCTGCGAGCGGAATCCTTACGCAACGTCCTTGCGGACCGTAAAAACCGGGAGCTGATATTGTGACACCCATCACCATGCCTTCGCCCACACGAGAGACTAGCTCTTCGTCCGCGCTAACCACATAAGGCGACGCCAATCGCTCCGACCAGCCTGTGTGTCTGCAAAACTCGCGTTCAAAATCCAAGTCTATCACACCTTCCGGAAGTTCGTAGAAATTGAGCAGTCCGTCAAAACCTATAGAACGGCGAGCTACAACATACGAGCCAACCGGACAGAAAGGCTGCAATCCGCCCGACGTTCCGATACGCACAAGCGTGAGGCTCTTTTTCTGCAGTTTCTCCGTACGCGACGAAAAGTCTATGTTTGCCAATGCGTCCAGTTCCGTCAGCACAATATCTATATTGTCTGTCCCGATGCCGTGAGAAACGCAAGTTATCCTTTTCCCCTTGTACCTTCCTGTAATAGTGTGAAACTCGCGGCTCTGAATGTCGCACTCGACACTGCCCTCGTCAAAATAACTCGCAACCATTGAGACGCGCGCCGGGTCGCCGACAAGCACAACCGTATCTGCCAGATGCTCCGGCTTTATGTGAAGATGAAACACGGAGCCGTCTTCATTTATAATTAATTCCGATGGTGGTATAACTCTCATAACTATTTATTTTTAAATTAACACAACTAATTTGAAAACTATCATCAAATAGGACTATAAACATATAAATTAATTGTCATATAAAAGAGTTTTTTTAGAAAAAAAACATGACAAAATCAAAAAACTATTGTCCCTTGGGATATATGAAAATAGCCCACATATATTCAGTGTCCAAATAAATCTTCTCATCCTAATTTACAGAAGTTACCTTAAATTTTTCTTACGAAGGTATCGAATCATGCTGTCAGACGCATTGTCCATCAATGTAGGCTCGTTCAGTTTGCCGTATAACCAAAAGAGCGCTTTATCAAAAAAATAAGATGAACCATAATGATTCGGATTACACATATGAGCCATTTCTTTCACCCATATATAAGGATAAAACACTATACATAAGATTGTGTTTACAACAAAAAGAATCATAAAACAAAGCTGCATTAACAATCTAACAATCACAGGAGTGCCGCGAAGCATGTACTCTATCAGCTCGTCGTTCCGTCTCTGACACACCTCGCCGTAATCAAATCCAAATTCCAAACCCTTAGTATAGGCGTTCAGCATTCTAATTTGGTCAATTCTTTTATCTATGTTCGACACATCGCCACGCCACAGAATATAATCAACCGTTTTCAACGAATTGTAGATAATCTTGTCACTCCACTGAAATTCGTCATTGAGAACCGTCAGCGTATTAATTTTGCAACCGTCAAAAGTATATGGCGGAATGGTTTTCAATGAGGCTGGTAAAGTGACCTCTTTAAGTTCCTTGCAATTCTCAAAAGCACACTCTGGCATAAGGATATCCTCCGGCCAGTCGAAACGCACAAACCCACATCCAGAAAAGACTCGCAATCCTACCGACTTCAAACTTTGCGGTATATTGATTTCTTCCAATTTGGCACATCCTCTGAATGCCTCGTTGCCAATAAACAGCAATGAATGCGGCAACCTAACCTTCACAATCTCCTTTTGCTCTTTGAACGCTCCCGAAGCAATTGTCAGAACACCTTCCGGAATCACAACCTCCTGAGGCATAGGCTTCTTCACCTCCATCAAACAACCTGCAACAATCAAGAAATCACCATCTTCACTGTCCGCCATATCCCAAAGAAGCGTTCCTTCAAGATCATTTTTACTGATAAGCATATTGCACCTCAATGATTTCAGCCTTATACATTTGGCAAACAATTCGTCAAACTCATTTTCTGGGCAAGCCATCACCGTCGCTTCCGTAAGAAATACACATTCAGAGAATGCTCCATGTCCAAGATAAGTGACCGTACTTGGAACGTACACCTGACACAACGCAGAAGACTTAAACGCCTCGTAGCCGATATACAGCAACCCCTCCGGCAATACCGCACGTTTCAGGTTGCAGCCTTCAAAAGCTGAACATTTGATATATCGCAGGCTTTTCGGAAAGTCCAACTCCTCAATCTTAGTGCCATAGAAGGCTTCCCTTCCTATATGCAGCAGTCCATCGGGCAACACAACATGTTTCAAACTACTTTCTCTGAATGCATAATCGTAGATATATTTCAAATTTTTCGGGAAAACCAGTTCCTCTATATCCGTACCTGCAAAAGCCCCCACACCTATCACTTCCACACTGTCTGGCAGCACAACCTTTTTCAAATTGCGACACCTTTTAAAAGCTTCTTTCCCAATAATCTTCACACCATCCGGCACAATCACCTCAATCAAATCCTCTCTATTGTAATAAGCTTTTTTGGGAACACCAAGACCTCTGTGATGGCAGCACCTGTCATCCTCGTCCACAACTTTAATCATATTCGTCTCCGCAGTCAAACAAGCAGGCACATGAGACGAATCTTCCATATCATAAAAAGCATTGACTGATACAAAAATTCCGTCTGGCAAAACCGGCTTCGACAAATTCGGACAATAAGAGAACGCATATTTCCACACTCCTTCTATTGTTGACGGAATCTTGACCTCCTGCAAAGCAGAACAATTTTCAAAAACTCCATTTCTGATAATCCTCACACCTTCAGGAATCTCCATACGTTCCAAATAGTGGCAATCTGCAAAACAATGACTTCCGATAGTCTTCACGCTCGAAGGTAGCGCAACTCTCTTCAAAAAACGGCACTTCTTAAACGCGGCTGTTCCAATTGACTCCACACCATCACCTATCAAAACCTCTGTCAACAAATTATTTCCATAAAAGGCGTTGTCTGCAATATGAGTCACCCCTTCGATACACAACGACCCCTTGCAGCAACTTCCGTCATACAAGGTACTGCCCAAAACTACCGGCTGCCCATCTATCTTCTGAGCCTGCAGCCAAGGAGTATTCTCAAACGCGCCTCCATAAACCACTCCAAAATTCGCTGGCAATTCGATAGATTTTAGCGAGACGCAGTCCTTAAAAATATTTTCGGCAATACAAAACTTAAGTTTAGACGGAAATTTCACCTCATCTAAATGGGCACACCCCTCAAAAGCGGAATAGTCAATAACTTCGACCGATTCTGGAATTATGATGCGAGTCAGACCTTTGCAATTAAAGAACGCGCCTGCCCCGATCTGCAATATACCCTCCGGCACAACTACCTCTCCAGCACAACACCTTCCGTCCACCACTGTATTGTCAACAATAAGCATCTGCTTATTCTTTCTCGCATTATTTACGAAAGCGGTATTTTCAAAAACATCCTTGTATAAAGGAGCATATTTCAGCCCGTTCGTTTCAACCTCCGCAAGATTTATGCAGTCTGCAAACGCACACTTCCCAACCGAATCTATAACATCTAATAATTTGATTTTAGTAAGCGATTCGCACCCTCTGAAACACTCTTCCCCTATTGATTTCAGTTTACTTGGAAATACAACATCACTCAACAATTTGCAATCTTCGAACGCATTGTCTGCAATCTTTGTCAATTCCGCTCCAAAAGAGACTCGTTCCAGCCGTTCGCATTTACTAAATGCATAATATGAAATCTTCTCTAAACTGTCTGGCAACTGGATGCTGACAAGATTAGCACAATATCTAAAAGCAGACTCTTCTATATTTTTCAAAGAAGAGGGAAAGACCACCTCCTTCAAGTTATAGCAATCGACAAAAGCACGTTCATGAATCGTTTTTACACCTTCGGGAATGACAA
The DNA here is from genome assembly GCA_937915765.1 of uncultured Bacteroidales bacterium. GTDB lineage: Bacteria > Bacteroidota > Bacteroidia > Bacteroidales > Paludibacteraceae > RGIG9379. Next base: position 4,196 of record CALGHE010000100.1, read on the forward strand.
TGCTTTCCGGGCATGTGCTACCGCCTTTTTTCCACCCAAAGCATACAGAATTGTCCGAATTGCACACAAGCCCAATATTGAGTTCATCACACCCTTTAAAGACATCTGCTCCAATTTTTTCCACCAACTTTGGTATATTGATATTGGCAAGGCTTTTGCAACCAGCAAAGGCATAACGTTCTATAACCTTGACACTGTCAGGCAGTTTAACACTGACCAGATTTTCACAATCTTCAAACGCCATTCTTTCAATGGTAGTGACCCCCTCTGGCAGTTCGATATGTACAAGTCTCTTGCAATCTCTAAATGCAGCCGACGAAATCACTTCCACCCCATCAGGAATCGTGACAGTCTCAGGGCACGAACTTTTGTCGCCCTTCCATTCAAAACAAATCGATTTATCTTGACTACTCATTTTTAATCTAAATTAAACGTAAGATTTATTTCTTTGCTAAAAGCGGCACAGAAACGTAGCGTACAGCTGCATCTCCACACAAATCTATAGTATCAATACTCAATCTCCTCCAAAAACTTTCCGCAATACTTGCAATAAACCGCATCAGGCTCATTGCCCACACGTTTGCAGTGCGGACACGGCTTTTCATCTTTTTTGCCGCCGGTCTTGATCATCGAAGCCGAGACAATACCCGTAGGCACGGCAAGAATGGTGTAACCAAGCAACATCACGCAAGCACAAAGGAAACGTCCAAGCGGAGTCACCGGAGTTATGTCGCCGTACCCTACCGTAGTCATTGTAACGATAGCCCAGTATATGCTGTTCGGAATATTGTTGAAACTTGAACCTTCCACATCGCCCTCCACAAGATACATGATTGTGCCGATAGATATCACGAGGACAAGCACAAAGAGAAAGAACACCACAATCTTGCGTCCACTGTCATAGAGAGCCTTGAGCAGCAGCTGTCCCTCCTTCAGGAAACTAAAGAGCTTGAAGATACGAAAGATGCGTATGATGCGGAACACGCGTATGACCATAAGGCTCTGAGCACCGGCAAAAAAGATGCTCAGATACGCAGGCAAAGTGGCAAGCAGGTCTATTATACCAAAAAAGCTGAAGACATATTTCCGCGGATTTTTAGCGCAATAGAGCCTCATGAGATATTCGAGCGTGAAGAACACCGTGAAGACCCACTCCACAATCCTCATGGAGAGCCCCACCAGCCTGTGCGATATGACGCTCTCCATTATGACGATAAGCACACTCAGCACGATGCAGACAATAAGAGCCACGTCAAAAGCCTTGCCCAAAGGCGTGTCTGCCTCAAATATTATAACGTAAATTTTTCTCTTTAACTCCTCGTTATTCATAAACGAGTTCCACTTGTTTTTTATCCAGCTAAACATATCAAAATTTGCCTGTTACAGAATTAAGTTTAACAAAAACAAACCGCGAACGCTTCATGTTGAACACATGCGAATTACAATTCGCAAGTATGATGCAACACTTAGAGCGAACCGCGCGCAATATTCGTTATTTTTCTTGACGTATGCAAGATGTTTGCGAAAGAAAAAAAAGAAGTTCTCAAAAAAAACAAAAACTGGAGGAAAGCCTCAAACACATACGGCTCAACCTCCAGCTTTATAATACCCTAGCCCTTATATAGGCTATTCAGAATCACTTTTTCATCACCTTGCGCTGCACGACCTCCTGCGACGTCACAAGCTGCAGATAGTAGGTTCCGTCTGCAAACTGGCTCATATCAATTTGCCCTTCATCTTCGTAAATATCCTTGACGAGCAGCAACCTGCCGACACCGTCGTAAACGCTGACAGAAATTTTGCCAGCTTCATCAGCCGCAATGTTCAAGATTGCCTCTGTCGGGTTCGGATAGACCTGTATGCCTTCCGCATCGGCCGATGCAGACTGCAAAGGGCACTCCTCTCTTTTGGCCTCAACCGCGTCACACAACACGTTGGACGCGCCCGGAGTCGGACATAAAGTTCCGGACATACAGATGCCGTCACAGAACAAAGCCTCAGACTCACCTGTAAAGCTAATCAACTCAGATTCATTCTGGTACAAGTATCCGTACGAAACATTCTGAGCCAGCTTCTTATACTTCAGTTCTGAAATTTTCTTATATTCTCCGCCACACTTAGCGCTCAGATACACACCTGTAGGATTTTTGTTTGACAGTTTGAAGTCAGCGTGCAGCGGGCCTCTGTAAACTGCGTTGTCCGCCCAGAAGCGCACAAATCCCTTAGGAGCAATCTTAGTTGAATCCGGATGCAAGAATGAAATCAGGCCCTTTCCAAGTTCGTTCTCGTCATCAGACAAATACAAGCCTGCCAAGTTAAGAGTATCATCCCCTGCATTGTATATCTCAAACCAGTCCGAATGAATACCGTACTCGTCCACAATATCGGTTGTCGCATCATTGCTCGGAGCCACTTCATTTATTCTCAAGGCAGAATAACCGTCAAACACACCTTCACAATCGCATTTTTCAAAGATGGCTTCCAGCTCAACCCTTCCCGACGGCAAGCAGCTGAATCGAGGCGACTCGTCCACTCTTCTTCCATCTTCAGAGACCTTCTTAGCGGCAGTCATACTCACGCGCAACGTCAAGTCGCCACTCTCCGGACTATTTTGACACAACAATACAGCCAACACATTTTTGCCAGTTCTCAGTTTAGGAGCAACCAGCGAGAAATCGGCCTCCCAGTCATTAGCCTGCTCTTTCGCAATCTCTTCTCCAGCCTCAACACTATCCGCTATATTCTTTCTGAGAACCTCTTCTCCGTTCAAATAAACAATAAAGCCGTCATCATAAAGAACGTCAAACTTCAGGCTGTCAATTTCGCTTGGGCTGTCCACATTGAAAGTTGACCTGAAATAGGCTCTGACAGGCTTCAGCGAATCCGCGCCGTAGTCCATGACTGTGGTGTAACCTTCGGAGTCATCTTTTACCCTATATCCCATCTTGCCTTTTCCATCTTCCCATGCAGAATCGTCATAATCCACAGAAGCCCACTCCCCTTCCGGATTCTCGTCCTGATAGAAGTACTTCCACTGGCTATTCTTAGTTATATAATAGTACTCTTTAGCATTATCCTGCACATTCCACTCTTTGAACCTGTATCCATCAGGAGCGATAGGCTCGACCACAAGCTGCTTGCCAGCCACCTGATAACCTTTAAGCGACGACGAGTTCAGCAGGTCTCCGTTTATCAAGAAACGCGCTCCGTCCACATTAGAAGACAAATCGAAATCCACATATCCGTCAACATCAAAAAAGTCCTTCATGTGATCGTACATATATTTCGGACGATCTTTGGCGAAGTTCAGCATAGCGTCCACGCCGCCCATATCACCCAGCGAAGTGCCGTTCTTTTCGTAACGCTCCATAAAAGCGCAATACTCATTCTCAGCCTCTTCCTCAATCATGTCCCAGACACTCTTGACTCTGTCATAAGTAAATGTGGAGCCCAGATGAATAAGAGCTTTGTTCACAAACTTCTCGCGGAATTTAGGATTGTCCTTCAGATGCTTGAACAGCGTCACCTTCCATTCCGAGTCGTTAGACCACATAGGCGTGCTTTCTCCCGTAGCAAACGTGAAAGAGTTCAGGTCAGCTCGGCAATTGTTATGAGAATAAAGTCCGAAACCGAAATCTGTATCATAAACAATCCAACGCAGCTTTCCGTTCTTGCGGTCTCTCCACATTTTCGTATTGTTTCCGACCCAGTCAGTATTCACAATAAAATGCTCAAATATATGATAATCAATATATTCGTCCATATCCATATACTTGCAAGCAGTTTCATAATAACCTTCGGACGCAGGGTCGTTGCTTTCAATGAAATTTATCAGTTCGTCATACCAGTCTGTCGTTCCGTTAGAAGGGACAACTCCGATGTCGTTATTAGTCTTCAAAACGTCCACCTCGTCATCTTCCAGTCCGTAATTAGCCTCCACATAATCCTCGTTAGTCCTTTCTCTCAAGCCCATCAGCCCTTGATACTTGCCGTTGAGGTAATAAGCCACAGTCTGAAAAGCCTGATAATCCACATTCATATCCTTAGTCAAAGACTGCATAAAACCGTCTCTGACCCGAATCTGTCCAGGTTCGTTAACATTGCCCGCATTCCCCCCGTTACGGAGATGAAAGCTTTTGTATTTATTGTCCGGCTTGTCTTTGAAAGGACTTTTGCCATGAGTAAACACGAACTCCTTCTGAGAAGAGCCAACCTTGCTGCCGGCCTTGAGCTTCAGCGAGGCGACCTCCCATCCGCGCGAGCAACCACCCATCACACCAGCCTCCGCCTCGTGCACCATAGTCACCTTGCCGTCCTCAATATACTCCACCACAACAGGTCTATTCCAATGCTCCTGCAAAATATTCACCTTGCCCATATCCCTCAGACAGTCTGACTCAGGGAACTCTGCGCCATTCTTGCTCTTTTCTTTGCTTTTCAGCAAGAAGCCAATCATCGGGTCTTTCAGATACATATCGTCCGTAGATACAGACACAATAGGAACAGTAAAGCCGCCGCAAGATTCGTGATACTTGTCCATATACAGGAACGTGCCTGTCAGAATTTCGCTTGCCGGCTCATCACCTCTGAAGGCTCTTGCCCTGACTACCGTAGTTTTGTCAATCTCTATAGGCCCGTCATACAAAGTGGAGTCTGTTTTTCTTGGCTCCGCGCCATTCGTAGTATAATAAATTTCAGCTCCGGAAGAGGCGCAAGACAATTCCACCCTGACTGTACCGTTCACAACGCCAGGCATTTGTCCCACAAACTTCGGCTTTTTCACCCTTTCAGTAGAAAATCTGTAAGCCTTGCCGTTTTCCTCTTTAGGAGTAGGGTTCATATACCCCGCGACGGAGCCGCTGTCCCTTCCGTACGAGATATGGGTCTCCATAGCTCCGTAAGTGAGCGAATCGACCAGCACTCCGTTTTTGTAGAGAGCCACAGAACCACCGTCTGAGTCCAGTTTGAACGGCATGTGCTTGTAGAATTTAGTTTCGCCGTCAAAGAACAGAACCTGATACGCCCCCTCGCCTATCTTTATGTCCTCTTCCACAACACACTTCGCCTTAAATTCGAGCAACCCGTCCTTGTTCTGTTTGCAATGGCTGATGGTGTAACCTTTGAAAGACTCCTCCTCGCCGTCATTATAAAACTCCACCCATCCGGGAAAATTATAACTGCGGCTCGAGTCAACCTCATCTCCGCCTCGGTCCATATATGTAGATATATTGCAAGGCATCAGTTCGCTTATTTTTATTCCAGCCTGAACATGAACCGCCAGCAAACAACTACCAGCAACCGCCAAAATTTTACTTATCCGTTTCATACAATAATTCAAATTTGTTTGACAATACATACACTAAGAAGAAAACATTTCTCCTGAAAAAAAACACACCACAGATTTCGCTAAAGTAAAAATTAAAATTGACTAATACAATTTTTTCACAATTAAATTGATATTTTTTTTGAGATAAATCAATAATTCGGACAAACAGCGCAAAACACACGCCGTTCCATTTATTTTTTTTCAAAAAAAAAGCAAAAAGATTTGCACATTCAAAAATAAACCGTACCTTTGCATCGCAATTGGGAAAACAAAGCATTGCAAACGGCTCCGTAGCTCAACTGTATAGAGTTTCTGACTACGGATCAGAAGGTTACAGGTTAGAATCCTGTCGGAGTCACAAAGTTTTCCCTTTGCAAATAATGGCTCCGTAGCTCAACTGTATAGAGTTTCTGACTACGGATCAGAAGGTTACAGGTTAGAATCCTGTCGGAGTCACAGAGGAGGTTTAAAAGCCTCCTTTTTTTGTGCCTTCAGGCATTTTCACCACGATGTAAATATCTGAAACTCAAGCAACTTTCACAAATTGCGGTTTGCAGTTCTTCAAAAACACCTTGCCCTGACACATAGGCCGCCTCAGGTCACGTCACAATCTTATTGCAAACTTTTTCAAACGCGGGTCTAACATTCTTTTGGGTATTATGCTCTGCACAACCTTAGACACGTCGTTCAGCACACGCTCCCGCACATAGTCCGTCCGCACAACCATAGAAACCTCACGCACCGGCTCCGGACTTGCGAAAGTCCTTATATTATCACGCTGCTCTTTACGCAACAAGTCAATGTGCAGCTCCGGAATCACAGCGCATCCGCCGTTCTCGTCTACGATATTAACCAAGGTGTCTATGCTGCCAGCTTCATAAACAGAATCGTACTCAGACCTGTCGCAAAGACTCATAACCTGCCCCCGCAGACAATGCCCCTCCTTCAGAACCCACAGACGGTCTGCCGGAATCTTGCCTACATCTATCCGCTCTACTGAATAAAGCGGGTCCTGCGGCGAAACATAAGCCGCAAATTTTTCGTAATACAAAGGAATCTCAAGAAGATTGGACTGCTCCAGCGGCGTGGCCATTATAGCAACGTCAATCTCCGCCCTGCTCAGACGCTCCAGAATCTCCGAAGTCTGCATCTCATGTATATGAAGCCTCAATTTAGGATTGACACACTTCATCTTCTTAAAAAACTTCGGCACAATATATCCGGCCAATGTTGGCAGAACAGCTATCTTCACATCACCTGACGCACTAATACGCTCATTAACAGCTAATTCCCTCAGCTGTTCTGTATTGTACAATATGATTCTTGCCTGAGAGATTATCTTCTCTCCGGCTTGAGTCGGCCTCACCGGATGAACGTCGCGGTTGAATATTACAGTGTCCAGCTCCTCCTCCAGCTTGCGCACCAATGTGCTCAACGTAGATTGCGACACGCCGCACGCCTCCGCCGCCCTCACAAAATGACGGTACTGGTCAACCGCCACAATATATTCCATCTGCTGAATTGTCATGGTTTATCTATTTTATAGATGCAAATATAGATAAAATCTATTTGACCGATAACTTTATTTGTTTTATTTTTGCGATAAAGAAAAAGAATTGCCAGACAGCACACATAGCCAATGGCAAGTGAACAATAAAAAAAGTAATTTATGGCAGCAAAACACATTTCAAAATCGGAATTTCTGCAAAACGTGTGGAATTACGAGGAGTCGCCCGACGAATGGAAATTCTTGGGGGAACGGCCGGCAGTGATTGACTTCTACGCCACATGGTGCGCCCCGTGCCAAAGGCTCGCTCCTATCCTCGACGAGATAGCAGACGAGTACGAAGGTAAAGTTGACATTTACAAAGTTGACACAGGACAAGAAGAGGAGCTTGCGTCGGTATTCGGCATCAGAAGCATTCCGACACTGTACCTCTGTCCCGTCGAAGGCGACCCGCAAAAGATGCAAGGAGCGATGCCGAAGCAAGAACTTTTGCAGGCGATCAGAGAGGTTCTTTTAGACAAGTAATTAATTAACATTTAAATTTTGAATAATATGAAAAAGTATGTATGCGACGTGTGCAGCTGGGAGTACGACCCGGCAGTAGGAGTTCCGGAAGCCGGCATTGAGCCAGGCACAGCTTGGGAAGACGTTCCTGAAGATTTCGTATGCCCTCTGTGCGGCGTAGGAAAGGACGAATTTTCTGAGGAGTGAGAGTAAAATTAGTCTATAAAACAGCCGTTTCAGAACTTAATCATCTGATTTTGATTCTGGAACGGCTTTAAAATTTTATTATCGCCTTTTTAGAACATCCTCCACTACATTTATGTCAATCTCCAACATATCGGCAATCTCTGACGGCGTATTTCCCTTTTCTTTCTTTGCAAGAATTTGTCTGGTGAGCAAAGCCAATTCCCCCTTTTGCATTCCAATAGCTTCGCCCTCTGCTCTGCCTTTCTGCAGCCCTATTGTTTCACCTTCGGCTAAACCTTTCGCTCTGCCCTCTTCCCAACCTTCGGCGATGCCTTCGTTCTTTGCCGTGAGCATCACGTTAAACCAGTCGAGGTAATTCT
>CALGHE010000101.1 GCA_937915765.1 uncultured Bacteroidales bacterium
TATACCGCTACGGAATAGACCCTGCGAAGGTGACTACTGTCCACAATGCTGTTGAGCCTATAAGCAAAGAGATTGAAAACATTCAGCCTATCAAAGGCAGCAAGGACAAGGTCGTGACATTCCTTGGAAGAATCACAATGCAGAAGGGGCCGGAGTATTTTGTGGAGGCTGCTTACCGCGTGCTGCAAAAGACTCAGAACGTGCGGTTCGTGATGGCAGGCAGCGGCGACATGATGGACAAGATGATTCGCCATGCCGCTTACAGAAAGATTACCGACCGCTTCCACTTCACCGGGTTCCTGAAAGGAAATCAGGTGCATGAGATGCTAAAGTCCAGCGACGTGTACATCATGCCTTCTGTTTCTGAACCGTTCGGAATTTCGCCGCTTGAGGCGATGCAGGTGGGAGTGCCTACAATTATATCAAAACAGTCCGGATGCGCGGAAATTCTGTACAACGCTATAAAGATAGACTATTGGGACATAGACGCTATGGCCGACGCCATATATTCCATTATCACCTATCCGTCAATGTACTCCTTCTTGAAAAATGAGGGGAAAAAGGAGGTTGACGAGATTAAGTGGGAGTATGCGGCGCTGAAAGTGCGTAAAGTGTACGATATGGTGTTAGGTCATTAATTTATAAAAACATACTGCTCGGACTTGTGTCTGCGCTCAAAAAAACAAAGAGATTATATGAAATCAATATGTTTCTACTTTCAGATTCATCAGCCTTTCCGCTTGAGAAGATACCGCTTCTTCGACATCGGGAATGACCATTATTATTACGACGACTACAATAATGAAGAGATTATCAGGCGCATTGCAGAAAACTGTTATCTGCCTGCTAACAATCTGATACTGCAGCTGATAAAGGAGAACAACGGTTTCTTCAAGGTTGCCTACTCTATTTCCGGAATCGCGTTGGAACAGCTGGAACTATACGCTCCGGAAGTGATAGACAGTTTCCGCGAACTTGCAAAAACAGGCTGCGTCGAGTTCCTTGGCGAAACTTACGCTCACTCTTTGTCTTCTCTGAACGAAGACAGCGAAGAGTTTGAGACTCAGGTGAAGGAGCACTGCAACAAAATCGAGGCGCTGTTCGGAATGAAGCCTAAAGTCTTCAGAAACTCAGAGCTTATCTACTCTGACGCAATCGGAGAACGTGTGGCCCAGCTCGGCTTCAAAGGGATGGTGACAGAGGGCGCCAAGTACGTGCTTGGCTGGAAAAGCCCTAACTACGTATATTGCTGCGCCAACAACCCTCGCATGAAGCTGCTCCTCAGAAATTTCAAACTCAGCGATGACCTCACTTTCAGGTTCTCTGACTGGGCTTGGGACCAATATCCGCTGACTGCAGACAAGTTTGCAGGATGGATTGCTGAAACTCCTGAAAGCGAAAAGTTCGTGAATCTTTTCATAAACTACGAAACTTTCGGAGAGGTTCAGAAGGCTCATTCTGGCATCTTCGAGTTTCTGAAGGCGCTGCCCGAATTCGCGAAACAGAAAAATGTGTCTTTCGCAACCCCGTCTGACATTATCGAACAATACATGCCGGTTGACCAAATCAGCGTGCCTTACCCGATGTCTTGGGCTGACGAAGAGCGCGATGTTTCGGCTTGGCTGGGCAACGAACTGCAGCGCGAGGCTTTCGAAAAACTTTGCAGCATAGGCGAACGTGTGCATCTGTCGCAAGACAGACGTTTGCTGCAGGACTGGTACTATCTTCAGACCAGCGACCATTTCTACTATATGTGCACTAAGCACTTCACAGACGGAGCTGTGCATAGCTTCTTCAGTCCTTACGACTCGCCTTTCGAAGCGTTCACTAATTATATGAACGTATTGAGCGACTTTATTGACAGAGTGAACTCTCAGTTCCCTGAAGGCATTGACAACGAAGAGCTTAGCGCTTTGATGAAGCTGATCAACACTCAGGAAAACCTGATTGAAAAGCTGACTGAAGAGAACAAGGCTCTGAAAGAATGCAACGCTAATGCGGAAATGGCAGTCTCTCCCGCTCCGAAAAAAAGAGTTTGCAGAAAAAAAGCCGAATCGGCTGAATTGACAGAAGCGTCAAAAACCGAAAAGAAGGCCAAATCTGCAAAATCGAGCGAAAAGGAGGAAAAGCCTAAAACAGCAAGAAAACGTAAAACTACAGAAAAGTAAGTTATACTCTGCAAGAAAAATCTCAGGACAAGCTGTTTTGGGATTTTTCTTTTCTTATTATATGTGTTGATTTATGCATAGAAGCAAAAGTTGGAAATACTCTTTTAACCTTTTTTTTCTCTGCGGCCTTGCATTAATCGTACTCTCAATTGTTAAGAGACACGAGATCACAAGCGTTATGAAAGCAGTAAGAGGAAATGCGAACGCGCAATATAGTTTAGCCACTTATTGCGAAAAAAAAGGCCAAAACAACAAAGCCTTCTCGTGGTACAAAGAAGCGGCGGAACAGGGGCATGCCATGGCTCAATTAAAAGTTGGCCTGTATTATCTTTCCAATAAAGAATCCAGCGAAGCTCTAAAATGGTTTAACTCTGCGGCTGAACAAGGTAATGCAGATGCCCAATATATGTTAGGAGTTAAATTCTTTGCGGAAAATAATTACGAAAAGGGCTGCCAATGGCTTACCAAAGCTGCCGACCAAGGTCATATTAAATCTATTTATGAACTTGCCGATTATCATTTTCTTCAGCTAAATTACTCAGATGCGTTGCGTTTCTACGAAAAAGCGGCGCAAGAGGGCGACACTAACGCAGAGTTCAATATTGCCCTTGTCAAATTTATCAAAAGCAAAAAAGAACAAGACGACATTTATTGCATCGCGACAGAATGGTTCGAGAAAGCCGCTGCCTCTGGAAATCCAGACGCTGAATTTCATCTAGCCTATTGCTTATTTAACTGCGATAAAGAGAGAGACTTTCTTAAAATTACCAGTAAATATAATAAAATCGTCAGTCTGTTAAAAAGTTCTGCAAAAAAAGGGAACTCCAACGCAATGATGCTACTCAGCAAAATATATGGTTCTCATAGTATATTTATTACGGACAAAAATGTAACATTGGAAGATGAAGACTCTCTAAGCACATACTGGGAAAATAAAGCCATACTTGCCAATAACCATGCCATAAGAGATTTCCAGCTTGTCGGCACAGAAGAAATACATCTCAGAAAAGCTGCAGAAAAAGGCTCTGCCATCGCGCAAAAAACATTAACCGAACTACTAGAAGCTAAAGAAGAAGAGAGAATACGTTGGGAAAACTTTCATAAAACTGAAGTGTGGTAGTGTAAAATCCATACCGCCTGACACAGCTCAATTTACACTACCTCCAATTGCAAAAAATGGAGAGTGCCACGGCCCCGCCTCCATGACAGAAAGAAAGCAAGGAACTTATAAAGCCAAGTCTTACAATCTCCACAATAACACTTTTATTTGGAGAATGATACAAATATCATTAGCTTTGCTACGGGAAATGTTCGTCGGATACTAGTTTTAAGCTCTGCCGACAAAGTAATAGTTACACTCTAATATTATTCAAGATGAAAAAAATTAACGTATTGACAAAATGGTTTGTAATAAGCCTAATACTTCTGCTGACTCCATTAAGAGGATATGCCGCAACAATAGACAATCAGACATTGTCAATATTAGACTTGCACAGGCATGACTCAAATGTCAAAGATGTCAAAGATTTCAAAGAATTCCTCAAAGAGGCTGAGAACAACGACCCAAAGGCTCAGACAAATGTAGCATACTGCTACTTTCACGGTCTGGGAGTGCAACAAAACTACGACGAAGCTGAAAAATGGTTAAAAAAAGCCATGAAAAACGGCGATGAATTTGCATACGTCAACCTTGGGATGTTTTATCTCTTAACGAACAATTATAATAAAGGACTTGAAATTATCAAACCTTTGGCGGAGAAAGGTGACCCGACGGCTCAAGCAAACCTCGGCGCTTGCTACATGAATGGCTGGGGTGTGCAACAAAATTTTGACGAAGCTTTAAAACTGCTCAAGCCGGCGGCGGAGAAAGGTAATGAGATTGCTAAAGGAAACCTCGGTGCTTATTATCTTATGACCAATAATTACGACGAAGGCATAAAGTTGCTCAAACCAATGGCGGAGAAAGGAATCCCTTTGGCTCAAGCAAACCTCGGCGCTTGTTACATGAATGGCTGGGGCGTGCAACAAAATTTTGACGAAGCTTTAAAACTGTTCAAGCCGGCGGCAGAGAAAGGTAATGAGATTGCTCAAACTAATCTCGGAGCTTATTACCTTATGACTAAAAATTACGACGAAGGAATAAAGTTGCTCAAACCGGCGGCGGAGAAAGGAAACATTTCAGCTCAGGCTAATCTCGGCACTTGCTACATGAATGGCTGGGGCGTGCAGCAAAATTTTGACGAAGCTTTAAAACTGCTCAAGCCGGCTGCAGAAAGAGGTGACCAAACGGCTCTAACAAACCTCGGAGTTTGCTACATGAATGGCTGGGGCGTGCAACAAAATTTTGATGAGGCTCTAAAACTGCTCAAACCTTTATCTGATATAGGCAATGCAAGAGCCTTAGCGTTGACAGCTTTTTGTCATGTTCAAAAAATAAATGAAGCAATAAAAGATATGGGAACTTTTGCTATGAAATTTAAAGACTCGCCCGACGCAAACTCAGACGAGACAACAAAAGCTTTAAAAGAAAAGATTTTTACAATAAATGCACTTTTAAATGATGCTAAAACCTGGTATAAAAATATAGAACAGCAAGGTTTTAAGCTCCCGACTGATGTTCAAACCAAATTTAATGGCTTTATTACAGAAATGGAAAAATTATTGAAAGAACTAGATATAAATGAATTAAAAAAATAAAAATTCGTCTGTATTTACAGACATGTCTCCATTAAATTTATATCAGCGAAGTGTTTTTTTGCGGCACTTCGCTGATTTTTTTATGAGATACCATAAGCTATTATAAGCCATTTAGCTAAACATCTCCGTTCTTTTTGCAATTATTCTTTTCTCTTGCAACCAAGTTGCACTAATCTTTACATATCTTCGCAATGTTTTTAATTTTATACGGCAAAACATGAAACACAAACTGATATTCGTATCTGCAACTTTGGCTTTAGCTCTGTGCGGCTGCCACAGCCACCATAATCATGACGGACATTGCAGCCACGATCACGAACATAATCATGAACATCAGCTCGAAATGCACAATGAACAGCACGACCTCCACGGAGAGCACATGCACGTACACGAAATGGATGAGGCTGAAGATGAACACAACCATACTGACGGCGAAATTGTAATCTCTCACGAACAGATTCATAAATTCGGAATAAAGACGGAACGCGCCGAAAACAGGGACTTCTGCAAAATTGTCAAAACCTGCGGCGAAATTCTTGCGGCTCAGGGCAACGAGTCCGTCATCGTCTCTCCGTCTAACGGTATCGCCACATTCGCATCAAACAGTCTCACCGCTGGCAGAGCTGTGCGAAACGGCGAGGTCATCGCTTTTGTATCGTCAAAAAACATAGAGAACGGAGACCCTTCGGCTAAAGCTAAAGCAGCCTTCGACGCGGCAAAGAGCGCATACGAACGCGCGGAGGGTCTTGTGAAGGACAAAATCATATCGCAGAAAGAGTACGAACAGGCCAAACTGAATTTCGAAAACGCTCAAAACGAATACCTCGCGCTATCGTCAAAAACGACAGACAAAGGCATTGGCGTCTCCTCCACCCTCGGCGGATTCGTCAAGGAGATTCACATCAGCAACGGAGAATATGTAAACGTCGGACAGCCGGTCGCCACTGTATCTCAAAACAAAAGACTATACTTGCAAGCTGATGTGCCGGAAAAGCACCTGTCTGAAATGCGCAACATAACCGGAGCGAACTTCAAACTGCCGTACAGCGACTCTCTGTTCCGCACAAGCGAACTGAAAGGCAAAATCATATCTCGCGGAAAGTCGTACGGAAAGAACAGCTGCTTTGTGCCTGTCACTTTTGAATTTGACAATATCGGGAACATAGTGCAAGGCTCTTTCGCAGAAGTTTTCTTGCAGATAAAATCGTTCAAAAAGGTAATCTCTGTGCCTCTGACAGCCTTGACTGAATCAGCAGGAATATATTTCGTTTATCTTCAGACGGGCGACCATTCGTTTGTAAAGCAAGAAGTTAGCATAGGCAGCAATGACGGCGAACGGGTCGAGATACTCAAAGGTCTGCATGAAGGCGACATTGTGGTGACCGAAGGCGCTATACATGTGAAACTGGCGGAAAACTCAGCCGCAATACCAGAAGGGCATAATCACAATCACTAAAGGTGAGTTCTATAAATTCACCGTTTATAATTAAAAGTACAAATCGTGGGCTGATAAATTTTTCGGCACTAATTCCTCGAAATGAATTTATAGAACCCACCTAAAAAAAAAGAAATATGCTGAATAAAATAATACGCTTCTCTTTAGAGAACCGACTTGTTGTGCTGATAGCCGCAGTTCTTCTGCTTATTGGCGGAACTTACACTGCATCTGAAATGGAGGTTGACGTATTTCCGGACCTCAACGCGCCTACGGTTGTAGTGATGACCGAAGCCAGCGGCATGGCCGCCGAAGAGGTTGAACGTCTCGTAACCTTCCCTATCGAAACCGCTGTGAACGGAGCTACAGACATACGCCGCGTGCGCTCTTCGTCAACCACCGGATTTTCAGTCGTATGGGTTGAGTTTGACTGGGGGTGCGACATTTACAGATGCAGACAGATTGTGTCCGAAAAGCTCGCCACAATAACGGAGAGCCTGCCCGTGAACGTAGGCAAACCAACTCTCGGCCCGCAATCTTCAATACTTGGCGAAATGATGATTATAGGGCTTACTGCAGACTCCACCTCGCTTCTTGACCTGAGAACACATGCCGACTGGACCATGCGACCAAGGCTGCTCTCCGTTGGAGGCGTGGCGCAAGTTGCTGTGCTTGGCGGCGACGTAAAGGAGTACCAGATTCTGCTGAACCCTGCAAAAATGAACTTTTACGGAATCACGCTCGACGATGTTCTGAAAGCCACAAAAGAGATGAACCGAAACGTTTCCGGCGGAATCCTTTACGAACACGGAAGCGAGTACATCGTGTGCGGCATCATATCAACAAACAAAGTTGACGAAATAGCAAAGACTGTTGTGAAGATGGCAGAAAACACACCTGTGACACTTGAAAACATCGCAGAGGTTAAAATAGGCGCGAAAGAGCCTAAAACCGGCCTCGCCTCCAACATGGGCAAACCTGCCGTGCTGCTTACTATAACCAAACAGCCTAACACAAACACTCTTGAACTGACAGAAAAAATAGACAAAACTCTTGAAGAGCTTGCGAAGAATCTTCCGCAAGATGTC